>JBIOUT010000328.1:0-3637 GCA_044867365.1 Candidatus Eiseniibacteriota bacterium
AATACCCCGGCCAGGTTGCCTGCGCCAGGTCGTAGGAAGAGGGACGAGATGCCCCGTTCGGATGGGAGTGGTAGAAGCCGATGACATCGAAACCGCGAGCCTCGAGCTCCCGTTCGGCAAGCCGGATGGCTTCAGCCGGAGCGAAATAGCGGTTCTGCGGAGAACCGGCGTTCGCGTTGGGGATGGGCACCACGGCCTCCACCCGCTTGCCGCCCTCGACAAGCGTTCCGCCGAGCACGCCGCAGCACTCGTCGGGAAACGCTTCGGCCGTATGGCGACAAATAGCAGCAAGAGGCGCCAGGGTCAGAACGATCACGACGTCATCTCCTTGTTAAGGCCCATTCTGGGCCCACATCCGATGGCAAGGAGGGCCCCTGTCGGCGGCGGACCGGAGTGACGGCGGATCTCCGGCTCGGCCTTGCCACTGGTTTTTCTCTACGATTGGAACAACGCTAGCGAGCGAAATCTCCAGCGTCAAGCGGCCGTCGGGGGGCGGGCCTAGTCCCCATGCAATTCATTCAAACTTAACCCCGCCTAACCCCCGCCACGAGTCAGCTGCCGGAGAGTCGCGGCCACCTGCTCCTGATCCGGTTGGATGCGAAGGCTTTCGCGCAGGGCAGCCATTCCTTCCGCCTTTCGGCCCGATTTGATGAGAGCGAACCCGAGATTGGTCCAGCCGCGGACCGAGAGCGGATTCAGTCGCACCGCTCGCTCGAGAAGCGGGATGGCGCGGTCGATCATGCCGTTCTGAGCGTGGAACGCACCCAAATAAGAGGAGAGATCGGCGTTCTGAGGGGCGACGGCGAGCGCCGAGTCGAACGCCGCTTGCATCGAGGCCGGGTCGCCATGCTCGAAGGCGGCTTCCCCGCGGCGCACCCAGTAGCGGGCGGCGACCTCGCGGGTCAGGGCGTCGCCATGAATCACATCTCGCCGGATGGCTTCGGTATGGATTCCCGCCCACGGATCCGCACCGGCGGTGGATGGCTTGGAGTTGGACGAGCTCGAATCCGCCGAGAGGGAGTCGGCAGCCGGCGACCCCTTGGGGCGGACACGCATCAGGAGCCCGCTCGTCTCCTGAACGAATGGCCCCATGGAGGGGATATTCGAGCGACCCGAGTAGAAGACCGGACGGTGAGGATCGTCCGAGAACCAGCGTTGAAGCTCGGCCGATTCGACCTCGAGACGACGGGTGCGGAAATCGACCGCAGGCGGCGGGCCGTGCTCCCCGCGCATCCCATAGAAATCTGCAAGAAGGTTGCCGTCGCCATCGATGACCGTGACGTCGGGCCGGATCTGAGAGGTGGTCTTCAAGTAGGCAAGGATGAAGACTTGGTTGTCACCCTCCGCGAAGAGGGTTGCGCCTGCAGGCAAGGATGACAACAGGTTCTCTCCGAATTCGCGGGCGGAACGGTGCTTGCTTAAATCGGAATCGCGCCAGTGAAGAGCAATGGGCAGGGCGGCGGCACCGCAGAGGAGAAGAGGAGCGACGGTTCGTAGGGCCGGGGTGCGCCCTGGCGCGCCGGAGCGGGCAATGGTTCGCTCCAGGAATTGGAGGAGCGACTCGAACCCCAATCCGCTCGCCACCGCGAGGACGACGGCCGCCGGCAGCAGATGGCCGGCGATGTCGGTGATCCCATAGGCGACGGCATGGGCGACGAGGGCGCCGATGACGACGAGTAGTGCGGCGAGCCACGCCGGCCGACGGCGGAGACTCGCCAAGCCGAGGATCGCCGGGCCCATAAAGAGGGGATGAAGGTCCGTCGCCAGGTTTCCGCACACCTGTCCGAGGCGGCGCAAAACATCGGGGCCACGAAGCTTGCCGACAAGGAAGTGATAGGGACGTGCGGTCACATGATCGATGAGCCGAGATGCGGTTTCGGGATTGCCCCAATCGAGAGGTGGATCGAAGCGCGAGCGGACGACGAGCACTCCGTACAGGCTGAGCCCCATCGCTACGAGAGCGACCGCGGGGAACGCCGCACGCCAGGGCAGGCGGCGACGGGCGGCGAGGAGGAGGAGACCGGCCAATCCGACGTAGACGATGGATAGGTGATGCGCGAGTCCGAGACCCAGGAGATAGGCGGCGAGAAGGAGAATCCTAGAGTCACGAGGCCGATATTCGTCTGCGGCCAGAGCGACGAGAAATCCCAATGCCAGGGCGGCATGGACGGTGTAGACCTCGGCCACCGTTGCTTGAGACCACACCATGCGAGAGCCGATGACCAGAAGCCCGGCGCAAATCGCCGCGAGCAGGCGAGCACCGAGGTGTGCGGCCAGGGCTGCGGCACAGCCGGCCGTCACGGCGGCGGCGAGCGCCGAAAGCAGGTTGACCGCGAACGCTGGTTCGCCGGGGGTGGCGGCGACGGCGAGCCGGCCGAGAAGGAGATAGAGGGGATAGCCCGGGGGGTGGGCGATGCCAAGCGCCGCGGCCGCGGCCGCGAGCTCCGCAGAGTCACCGAAATACACGGTCCGGCACAGGGTGAGGCCATAGACGAGGAGTGCGGTGAGGGCCGGAATGAGAATCACCGCTCGCCGATGCACGGGCCGAGCGGGTGCGATTCGTGGGCCAGGATCCCTTGTTGCCGGGGGTCGCTGACCGCGAGGACGCCGCATGATCGTCAGATCAGAACCTGCGTGAGAGAGGGATCGTCAGCTCGGACTCTCCGATGGTGAAGACCGGAAGGAAAGGGAGGCGGTCGCCGAGGCCCCGTTCCCGGAGAGTGAATGCAGGGAGGGCGCGGAAGTGGAGTTTGGCCCGCACTCGGATGAGGGCGGTCTGGGGTCGGGGCAGGCGATAGGTCACCTCGCTCGCCGCTCCCGCCGGAATGCGGCGGCTCGGCTGGCTTCGGGCTTGCCACATGAATCGCGTCTCGAGACCTCGATCATCGAGGAACATTGAGTTCCAGAGCGCCAGCTGAGGATCAGCGCCCGGCTCGATTGCGGAATGATGGTCCTTGAGATCTCCATTCGCGTCGAGCTCGCCGCTCGCGAAGAGCGGAGCTCCCCCCTCATCCTCGACGTGGAGCTCGATCCAGAGCTGGCGCTCGGCGGTGGTTCCGCTCGGCAGGTCATGGCCGGTGCCCACGTTTTCCACGCGTGCGGTCACCCACACCGAGTCGGCTCCGGACGTTCCACGAATCTCGAGGGTCGCCGAGCCGGCCAGGAGCTCGGCCACGGCGGCGATCTGCTCATCCCGGTGCGGGAAGTCTTCGAGGGCGACGTCGACTCCGACGAATCGATGACGATGCAGGGTGCGCATCGGACTGGACTCCGTTGCTTGCCCTTGATACTCCGGCATGTGGCAATCCTGACAACTCACTCCCAGGGGATTGTAGGGTGAGTCTGACCATTCGCTATAGGTGGATTCGATGGTGACGCCCGCATCATTGACCACTTCGTGACAGGTACCGCAGAAGGCGGAGTTCTTCATCCCCGAGCGAACCTCGGCCCGATGGTAGGGCGTGGGTTGGGGATCGGCGAGCGTGCCGTAAACCGTGCGGTCGGTGGCGAAGACGAAGGCTGCTCCATGATTGGAGATGCCGGTGAATCGGTCAATCGAGTGACAGAAGCCGCACCCCACCCCGTCCCGGATCAATGGCCGGGTGAGGGCGATCGAACGGTCGATCGGCATCGCCGT
>JBIOUT010000329.1:0-5331 GCA_044867365.1 Candidatus Eiseniibacteriota bacterium
CTCTACCAGCTGAGCTACACCAGCTCGGTCGGTCGGAGCGCGCCGGTGACAGCACAGCCGGACCGGCGCGCTGGCGGAGAGGGATGATCGCGATCCTCTCCGAGGATGGTGCGACCCCGCAGAATCGAACTGCGGACACCCACATTTTCAGTGTGGTGCTCTACCAACTGAGCTAGGGTCGCAAAGCGAACGCGGTGAGAAATAACACAGCTTTGCGCCCGTGGTCAACTCGGGGCGGCGTGCGAGCGCTCGGGAGGTGCGAGGTCACGCGCGCTCCGGGCGGGCGCGCGCATGCTCAGTATGGGTTCGAGTGTCACGCGGCGTGGGCCGCAATCAGGGAGCGTATCTTGGCCTTGAGCTCGGACAGATCGGAGGACTTGACCACATAGGCGTCGGCGCCCCAGGTGGTGAACTGAGTCTTGAAGGCAGGATAGGCCGAGTTGATGATCACCGGCATCGTCCGGGTGACCTTGAGCAGGTGGTCGAGAACCTCGAGGCCGTCCATCGGTTCCATCTTGATGTCGAGCACCACGAGATCGGGCTTTCCGTTCTCGATCCGGTACAACGCTTCGCTGCCGCTCCCGGCGGTGATCACTTCGTAACCCTCGTCTCCGAACTCACTGGCATAGAGCAGGCATAGGTTCGGATCATCCTCGACAAAGAGAATCTTGGACATGGCCTAACTCCCTTCCGCCGCGGGCTCCGCCGGCGCCGGGCCCTCGGCCGCATCGCGCCGATCGAGGATCCGCTGCCGGCGGTCGATCTTCTGCCGTCGATCCTGGTTGCCGGGTAGCGGCAACACGACGCTGAATATCGCTCCCCATTCGCCGGCGCTCCGCACCCGGATCTGCCCGCCGTGCTCGCGGACCAGCTTCAGCGCCACCGCCAGCCCGAGCCCGGAGCCGGTGCGCTTGGACGTCGCGAAGGGGACGAACAGCCGCTCGATCATGTCGCCTGGGATCGGCTCGCCATCGGTGGCCACTTCCACCGTCAGATGATCTCCGACGCGACGGGTCTCGAGCCGCAGGCGACCGCCGTCGGGAAGAGACTCGACTCCGTTCTGCAGCAGATTGAGAAACACCTGCTTCATCTTGTCGGCGTCGAGGAGAATGGGTGGCAAGCCGGGGAGAAGATGCTTGTGCACCACTACCCCGCGCTTCTCAGCCTCGTCGAGAACGAGGACCAGCGTGTCTTCCACCACCCGGTTCAAATCGGTCAGCGCCAGCCGCGGCGGCCCGAGATGGGTGAACTCGAGCTGAGTGGTGAGAATTCGTTCGAGCCTGTCGGTCTCGGAGACGATGATCTCGGCCGCCCGCCGCTCGAGCGTGTCGGGGGCGAAATGCGGCACCAGGCGGCGGGCGAAGCCGCCGATCGAAGCCAGAGGATTGCGAATCTCGTGCGACACCTTGGCGCTCATCTCGCCGAGCGCCGCCAGCTTCTCGGTGCGGGCGCGAATCGCCTCCGCCTCCCGCAGCCGCTTCTCGGCCTCTCGCACTTGCCCGAAGAGCCGGGCGTTCTCGATGGCGATCGCCGCCTGATCGGCGAGGATGGCCAGGAACCCCCGGTCTTCGACCGTGAACGCGGATGAGTCGAGAATGGAGAACTGCTGTTTCCCGATGACGGCAATGGCTCCGATCGGGCGCTCGCGCACGAAGAGTGGCACGCAGAGGAGCGATCCCGGCTCCTCCTCGGCGGGGTCCGGCATGAGCTGCGGCCCGGACTCGGCGACCACCCGCTGAGCGATGGCGGCGATCGCGCCGTTCTGGGAGGACACGAGATGGGTACCGGTGCCGAAGGTGGTGGCGATCTTGAGCCCACCCGATTCCTCCTTGAGCCAAAGAATCGATCCTTCGGCGCCGATCACCTGGGCCGAGATGCGGGCGATGGCTTCGAGCTCGCTCGGGAGATCGGTCGTGGTCAAGATGCTCTTCGACACTTCGTGAATGGTGGAGCGTTCTTCGAGGCGCTGGGCGAGGCGCGCATAGACCTGCGCCTTTTCGATGGCGAGCCCGGCGTGCTCGCCCAGTGCCGCGAGAAGCTCGACTTCCTCATCCCGAATCCGGCGCCCGGTGATGAAATGATCGGCGACGATCACCCCGAGGGTTCGCTTCGACGCGACGACCGGGGCGACGACGAAGCTCCGGGTGTCGAAGACCTTCCGGAACTCACTCGGGACCCGTTCATCATGGGCAGGATCGGCGACGACGACCGCCTTCCTCTCGAGCATGGCGTCGACGAAGACCGAGCTTCCGGGAGTGAGCGGGAACACGAGCTGGGCGGCGACGCGATCGAGGGCGGTGGAGCCCGGCTGCTCGC
This sequence comes from Candidatus Eiseniibacteriota bacterium, assembly GCA_044867365.1. Classification (GTDB taxonomy): domain Bacteria; phylum Eisenbacteria; class RBG-16-71-46; order CAVPCR01; family CAVPCR01; genus JBIOUT01. The sequence continues at coordinate 2,317 of JBIOUT010000329.1, forward strand.
GGGCGGCGCGAGCGGCGAGCTCGACGAAGCTCTGCTCATCAGTGACCATGGTCCAGATGCGCCCCGCTTCTTCAGCGCTTTCCGGACCGACCCCCGCCCGACCACGGATCCGTTCACCGTCGGGATCAGTGAGGAGAAGGAGCGCGCGATTGAAGCCGAGCGCGTTGCCTGCGGTCACTGCGGTGAGCACGACGCGCATGATCGCATCGAGGTCGAGCGAACCATGGAGCGCGCCGAGCACCTGCAAGAGGAGCGCGTACTCGCGGTTCTTTTCGCGGAGAAGGGCGATCTCGTCGTTGAGTTGCTCGATCGTGAAATCGACCGAGGCATCGAGACCGCTTATGCGCGGAAGGTCGGCCATCGCAACGTTCCGGGTCCGCGGCGCCCATGGTGCAGGCGCGGGACGCGCGCTCCCTCGCCCAAGAGCTCACCGTGACGGTGGAATTGCAACTCCTATGCCACAGGGGGTTTCGCGGGGGGATCCCGAGCGACCTTGCGCTCACTATAGGCAGCCGCTCAGAAAGCGGTCAAACAGAAATGACGTTAAACCTGGGTAAACTCGCGCATATCTCGAGCGAAATCCCCGACTCGCCGGTTACGATTTCTCCGGGCGGGCCGTGGGCGCGCAAACTGTCCGAAGCCGGCCGGCCCCCGTGTCCGAAGCGCGCGGCGATTCGGGGACTTCATCGGGCGATCCGCTAGTTCATTACCTGAATGCGAGTTTGAGCCGACGCCACCTGCTTTCCAACCTGATCCTCCACCCGGACGTTGAGCAGGTACTCCCCCGGATCCAGCGCCTGGAGGTCGAGCTCGACCATCTCGTCGGCATCGCGGGCCGAGCCGCGCCTGACGGCATCGAGAGCCACCGCGCTTCCCGCCCGGTCCCCGGCCCCGAAGGGCATCAACCGCCCGAGAAGCTTGACGATGCCGCCGGCCGGACGCTCGAGCTCGTAGACCACCCGGAAGTCGGTCAGGCCGTCGGCGGCGCGGTGGAGGCCGTAAATCGCATAGTGCACATAAAGCGGATGCTTTCGGTCCACCCCCTGGAAAGGATAGGGCCGCAGGCGAGAGGCCTCCCCGACGCGTTCCGTCTGACGCCCCAGTTGCAGATCGGAGAGCCTCAGGCTGTCCGCGCCGAAGTCGGGCATCTTGAGCCGGAAGCGAAAGGTGCACGAGCGATTGGATCCGATCTCACGCAACGAGAAAGCCACCTGATACGAGTTGGGATCGAGAGGAATGTTGACCTGACCGACATAGGCCTGGCCCGGCGCTTTGGGATCGTCGATCCGGATCGCCTTCTGCCGGCTCGCCGCCGCCACTTCATCGAAGCGCTCGTCGAAAACCGCAAAGGATTCCTCGATCACCGCCGACGGGATCTCACCCGGGGTCCATCGCAGCTCGCCGACGGGAATGCCGTAATAAATCTCGAGCCGCCCTCCCTTCTCCTCGCCCCGAAACCGCGCGAGTGCGATTTGGCCTCCGAGATCCTCCTTGCCCGGGGACGCCGCAGAGCGGCTGCGTGGAGCCTCTTCCTGGCGGTGCTCGGTCGTCTCGCGATAGTCGGTGAGGAGCTGCTTGGTGTGTTCCACCTGCTGCGCGCGGCTCCCGGCCCCTCCCTCTCGCATGAGCGTCAACTCGCCGACGACTCGGGCGTATTCGGGGCTCAGCGACTCTCTCTCGCGGAAGAAATCCAGGAGCGCCTCGAGCCTCCCGCTCGACTCGAGGGAAAAGGCGCTCAACGCCCGGCCGAGATCGGCGCTCAGATGGAAGATCCCTCCCCCCTCGTCGATAAAATCGAAGGTGACGATCTCCGATCCGAGCCCGGTGTAGGCCCAGGATTCGTTGGGTTTCGCCATCTCGGTTCCGGCCGAGACGTGCTTCTCGGCCGGCGCCCCGTATCGGATGAAGATCATTCCTCGGTCGTCGATGCCGCGCGGCTCCGAGGAGCCGTAATCCCGCCGCGCGGTGCGGACTCGCTCGAGGTGCTCGAAGAGCCGTTCGTTCTCGACCGTGGTCGGAGTCGGGTCCTGGCGCTTCCAGTAACGGCGCAAGAACCCGCCGAGCCCTTCTCCTCCCGGCTTCCTTTCTGCTTCACCCAGCTGGCGAAGCTCGTCACGAGTCAGGAGAGGAGCCACTTCGTCCTTCAACCGTTCCTTCAGATCAGGATCACTAATCTCATACGTCGCGCGCAGATAAGCCTCGGTTGCCTCCTTCGGGCGACGGGTCTCGACGGCGATCTGAGCGAGCCCGTAATTGGCGACATCGTTGCGAGGTGAGTGGTTCGTCACCTGTAGGAAAGCGTTTTCGGCCTCACCGTAACGACCGAGTCCAAGGAGAGCGAGTCCCATCCGCGAGAGGAGATCGTCGAGCCGATAGGTGGGGTCGAGCCGGTCTTTGAGAAGGTCGAGAGCGCGCTCGTAGCCCTCGGCCGATCCCTTGTGGAGGTAGAGATCGGCGAGATTGATCGCGGCGTCGTTGAAGCGGGGCTCGAGCTCGAGAGCACGCTCGAAATGTTCGATGGCCCGCTTCTCCGGATTCGAGAACACAAGCTTGCGCAGCGTGAGCACGGCACGCTGGGTCGAGCGCACCTCATCCAACTCGACGAGCCCGAGCCCGTTGTGACCTTCGGGCCGGCGAGGCTCGAGCTCGACCGCCCGCTCGAAGGCGGCCCGGGCGCCATCCCGGTCGTGGGCCTCGAGCAGGAGATGGCCGAGCACCACTCGAGCGCCGAAATGCGAGGGCTGGGCGGCCAGCAGGCTATCGACGAGCCGGCGGGCGCGAGCGGGATCGCCATGATGCCAGGCGGTGATGGCCCGCATCAGGGCGGGATCGGGTGGGGGAGGGGACGGGGCTCCGGGCTTCTCTCCTGCAGTCAGGGCCGGGGCCGAAAGGGCGAGCATGGCCGCGACGGCGAGCGTGGCCATGGCGAGAAAGGCGGGCGCGCGGGGGAAAGCAGGGGGGATGGGCTCGAGGGGGCGCCTGCGGACGAGCGCGCGTCGCATGCTCTCACCCTAC
>JBIOUT010000330.1:0-3973 GCA_044867365.1 Candidatus Eiseniibacteriota bacterium
CGCCAGCCTCAGGCCCCTCCGCTCGGGGGGCAGCCAGCATCTCGGGACGCTCGCCGGTTCGGCGACGCCCGCGACCGCCGCGGCGACCTCGTCGCCGCCGCCGGGCTTCTCCGCTCACCGGACCCCCCTCTCCTTCCACTCCCTCCGATTCCGAAGAGCCCGCTTCGAGGTCGGTGAAATGGGGAAGCTCCTCCAGGTCGGAGCCCTCGGATAGAGATCGAAGATCAGGGAACTCGGGCAACTCGGGGAGGTCCGGAAGCTCCGGTACATCGGGGAGCTCCGGCAATGGGCGCGCCTCGTCCTGGTCGCGGAAGGACGGGCCTTCGTCTCGGCCATGCGCCGCGATTTCGCCACGCCTCTCGACACCCCTCCCCCGGCGTGGCCGCAGCGGCTCGACCTCGCCCATGATCTCGGTCTCCGGGTACGCCGCCGGTCCGCCGGCCTCGATCTCCTCGACGATCGCTTCCTCGGTTTCGCCGGGGCGGAGGGGCGCCTGGCGATGGGGAACGCCCTCGACGTAATCGATGTCGGCGGCGATCTCCCGTGCGCCTTCACGCTCGACCTCGGTGGCGGCGAGCGCCAGGCTTCGCCCGATGGCGAGGAAGATGGCCCGCCATTTGTTCTCGTCGTGATTGCCGGCGAGCATCCGGACATGCAGGCAAGCGCCGAGCCTGTCGGTCAGAGTGGCGAGAAAGCGCTCGATCAGGGCCACGTCCATGCCGTCGAAGCGGCGAGTGCGGAAGCTCACACCGAACTGGAAGAGCGCCGGCGAGACCAGGTCGACGGCGGTCAATACCAGGACGTCACCCACCGGTAGGATCTCGCTTCCAAACTGTCGGATCCGCGGGCGCTCGCCTACCGCGCGGCGAAAGGCCTCGGCCACGGCCGTCGCCAGATCATCGATGGCGTAGGCATCGTCCGCGTGACGATTGATGGTCTGGATCAGCTTGAGGTCGAGGCCGCCGTGGCCGGCCAGGAGCTCGAGAAGATGATTGAGCGGCGCGAACGGGGTTTCGATGGATGAGCGGCCGCTGCCATCCAGCCTGAGGTCGATCTCGACCTCTGTGCCGCGAGTTCGCCTCTTAAGGGCGGCGCGGCGTCTTTCTTTACGCATGAGATATCCATTCCCGGCGGGGCACCGAGCTCTGCCTTGGCGCGGTGGTCGGACGAAGGGGCAAGCTCAAGGAGCGAATCAGTCTACTCGCTCGCTCCAGGCCCGGCAAGCCTAGACCGCCCTCGCCGCCGAAAGGACTCGTTCCGGCCGGCCAGGACGATGAGAACGAGCGCTCCCACCGTCAGAGCGGGGATCGAGACGGGCACCACTCGGCCGCCGCCGCCGGAATCGCCTTGATTGTTCGCTCCGGGGGTAGGGGGCATCCGCCGCAGGGTATTCGGGAAGCCACTCGAGTCAAGATCGAAGCCGATTCCCGGCCCCGCGCCGTCGGGAAACCGACCCAGGGATTGTCCCTGGCCGATGACATCGTTCCAGGTGAACTGATTGCCGGGAGCATCGCTCAAACCCAACTGGTCGATGCGAACTTCGTCATTGCGAAACAGATAGAGGTTGAGGCTGAAGGTAAAGGTGATGGGGGAGATGTCGAACACGGCGAAGCCGTGGGCGGGGATCGTGCCGCTCAGGAGAAGGCTCGATTGACCCGTCGTCAGGCGATAGTTGGCGAGGTTAACCGGGTTGAGCGTCGTGTTGTAGAGCTCCGCTCGAATGATGGCTCCTTGAGGAATGATCTCATTGATCCGGATCGACGGGGCGAAGTTGCCCGGAGGAGCATTGTTGGGGCTGCCGAAGGTGGAGGTGAAATCGACGCTCCATGCCGTCGCCGAGCCGATCCCGGTCGGGTCGGCGCCGCCGCCCGTACGGGCGAGGGACGAACCGGGAGTCGCCTGAATGTCGAGCGGGGCCCCGCCGGTGTCGCCAAAGATGACCCGATCGACGAGCGAAGCGAGGCTCGCGTCGAAGAGCTCCAGGCAGTCTCCACGGGTGCGAATGAATACAAAGGCCGCGGGCAGGGTGAACACGCGGTGCTGGTTTACCAGGATGCTCCCGTTCAAGCCGAGGTTCCCCCCCGACAACGTGCGCAGGCTCCAGCCGTTCAGGTTCACCGAGTCGGGGCCGCTGTTGAAGAGCTCGGCCCTCTGGGTTCCATCGTTGATGTCCACTTCGGTCATGCGGACCTCCCCGCGAGCGAGCTCCACACTCGGGAGGAGGATCAGGGCGAGAGAGAAAGCCGGGATGAAAGCAACGATGCGGGGACGGGTACACTGGGGATTCGGGTTCACGGATCCTCCGAAGCGGCCGCTCTCGGCAGGCGCGCCGCCGACCGAGGATTCGTGGGCGCGCTGCGCGTGGCCCTATCACGCTAGACTGGGGTCGCCCGCAACGCTCATCGCCGGGGGCGGCCACCAGCGAGGTCACCTCTCATTGAGGTCACCTCCCATTATAAAGCCCCGGCGCCCCCGGTGCTCGCATGGATTGGACCTCGAGCCCAGGGAATCCCCTGAGCATGACAAGGGCGCCGGAGTGGCTCCGGCGCCCCGCCTGCTCACCGCCTTTCGCCGTTCCCGCCGCTACCGCCCATTGGCGGCGCGGCCGGGAAGCGGCGGAGTATGGCTCAGTCTTTCCCTTCACTCGCCTTGATGGCGGTGAAGAAGGTCGTCTGATCGCGGCGCAAGAGAAGGAGCACCGCCTCTCCCGGCTTCACGCCTTTCACCGCCGCCTCGAACTCCTTCACCGAGGAGACCGGCTTGCGGTTGACCTCCTTGATGAGATCGCCGCGACGGATGTTCTTGGTGGCCGCCGGGCCGCCGCGATCGACATCCTCGACCACGACCCCTTTCTCATCCGAGTAGCCGAGCTCCCGAGAGAGCGCCGAGGTGAGAGGAGTGACGCTGAAGCCCAGCGACGATGCCGGCGTCGCCTGCGGCTTCTCCTCCTCCCCGCCCTCATTGTCACCGGATTCGCCACGGAGCGCTTGCTCCGGGTTGAGCGGGCGCTCGCCGAGGCCGATCCGGACGGTGCGCTCCTTGCCATCGCGGTACACCTTGAGAGTGGCGGAGCTCCCCGGGTTACGAGCGGCGACCAACGACTGCAGGTGGTCGGCGTCCTTGATCTGGGTGCCTTCGAACTCGATGATGACGTCCCCGCGCCGGATGCCGGCTTTCGCCGCCGGTCCATCGGGAGTGAGATCGTTGACCACGACCCCGTGCTTGGAATCGAGGCCCAGGCTCTTGGCGAGGTCTTCGTCGAGAGATTGAATGACGACCCCGAGCCAACCGCGAACGACCTTACCCTCGTTGAGGAGATCGTCCATGACCTTGCGGGCCATGTTGATCGGGATGGCGAAGCCCACTCCTTGATAAAAGCCGGTGCGAGTGGCGATGGCGGTGTTGATGCCTACCAGCTCCCCGCGCAGGTTGACCAACGCGCCTCCCGAGTTACCCGGGTTGATGGCGGCGTCGGTCTGGATGAAGTCTTCGAAATCGACAATGCCGACGTGAGTTCGGCCCTTGGCGCTGACGATACCCGCCGTCACCGTGTGGGCCAGGTTCTCGGAGAACGGGCTTCCCACGGCCACCACCCACTCCCCGACCTCCAATTGATCCGAATCACCGAAGCGAATTGTCGGCAGATTGTGAGCATCGACCTTGACCAGCGCCAGGTCGCTCTCCTTGTCCGCACCGATCACCTTGGCCTTGAGCTCGCGACCGTCCATGAGCTCGACCATGATCTCCTCGGCGTCGCTGACCACATGATTGTTGGTGAGGATGTATCCCTCTTCGGAGACGATGACTCCCGAACCGAGACCGCGCGAACGCATGTCCTCATCGGGGCCGTTCCAGAAGAAGCGATCGAAGAAGTCGTCGCCGAAGAACTCGCGGAAGGGGTGATTCTCGGGCAGTTGGCGGTTACCACGGGATGCGGGACGAATGACCCGCTCCGAAGAAATGGTCACCACCG
>JBIOUT010000331.1:0-20872 GCA_044867365.1 Candidatus Eiseniibacteriota bacterium
GCATCTTCCGTCCGGAGGTGACCGCCCCCCTCGGTGCGCGGGTGCCGGTCCTCGCCTGGGGCCTCGGTCTCGATCGGATGGCGATGACCGCGCTCGGGATCAGCGACATACGACAGCTCTTCACGACCGACCTGGAATTCATGCGCACGCGGCGGGCGCAAACCTGAGCCGGGGGACGCAGGCATGCCGACCATCACCGTCCTCAAGCGAGACTTCGAGCACCTGATCGGGAGCGAGCTCGATCTCGACGCTCTTCCACGCGAGCTCGAGACCGCCAAGGCCGAGATCAAGGGGTACGACCGGGCGACCGACGAGCTCAAGATCGAGCTCAACGACACCAATCGCCCCGATCTCTGGTCGCCGGAAGGACTGGCGCGGCAACTCAAGACGGCGCGCACGGGAGAAGTCCCGGCCTACTCCTTCTTCACCGTCGACGGCTCCGCCGGCTCCCCTCGCGAGATCCGAGTGGAAGCGGCGCTTCGCGACGTCCGTCCCTATGTGGCCGGATTCCTGGCCTCGACCGAGCCGCTTTCCGACGCCGAGCTCCGCAGTCTCATCCAGTCGCAAGAAAAGCTGGCCGAAGGCCTGGGGCGGCGGCGCGCCGCTGTGGCGATGGGCGTCTACCGCGCCGACCGCATTCGTTTCCCAGTCTATTACCGGGCGGCCGACCCATCGAGCGATCGCTTCGCTCCGCTCGGATTCGATCGACCGCTCACCCTCGAGGCGATCCTCGACGAGCACCCCAAGGGCCGGGAGTATGGGCACCTGTTACGGGGGAGGCCGCGCTTCCCGCTGCTTGCCGACGCCGCGGGCCAGGTGCTGTCGATGCCGCCGATCATCAACAGCCAGACCCTTGGCGCCGTCGAGATCGGAGATCGCGAGCTCTTCATCGAGGTCACGGGGTATGACTTTCGGCTCCTCCTCCTCGCCATCAACATCGCCGCATCTGATCTCGCCGACCGCGGTGCGAGGATCAGCCCTCTCACCATGGTCTATCCTTATGACACGCCGTATGGACGGCAGGTACGAACTCCGCGCGATTTCGCCAAACCTCGCGAGGTGCCCCTCGATTTGATCGAGACTCTTCTCGGTCGGTCTTTCTCTCCGGAAGAAATCGAGGACTGCCTGCGAAAGAGTGGCTATCGCGGCATCCAGGCTCGCCGCAACACCATCTCGGTGATTCCGCCCGCCTTCCGCGACGATCTGCTGCATCCGGTCGATGTCATCGAGGACATCGCCATCGCCCGCGGCTATAACCGCTTCGAGCCGGTCTTGCCCGAGGAGTTCACCGCCGGTCGCTTGAGCCGCGAGGAAACCCTGGCGCGCCGGATCGGTGATCTCATGATCGGTACCGGGTTCCAGCAGGTGTTGTCGAACATCCTCACCTCTCGCGAGATCCTGATCGACCGCATGAGTCGTCCGGCCGAGGATCCCGATGCCGCCCGCCTGATCGAGATCGACAATGTCATGTCGGCCAACTATGCGGTGCTCCGAGACGCGATCTTACCGTCGCTCCTCGCGGTTGAATCACAGAGCTCGAAGGCGGCCTACCCGCATCGCCTGTTCGAGGTGGGCGAATGCGCCATCGCCGACCCGGCAACCATTCTCGGCACTCGCACGCTTCTCAAGTTCGGGGCGCTCATCGCTCATCCCAACGCGTCCTTCTCCGAGCTCCACTCGATCCTCGATGTCGTTCTCTTCTATCTCGGCCACGACTACACGATCGAGCCGATCGAGCATCCGTCATGCTTGCCGGGGCGAGTGGGAAAGGTGCGGATCGGCGAGCGCGACGCCGGTTGGATCGGCGAGCTCCACCCCGAGTGCCTGGAGCGGTGGGCGATCGGCGTGCCGGCAAGCGGCTTCGAGCTCGATCTGGCAGCGCTACTCCCGCCGTCCGGATGATCGATCCTCCGGCGCCAACGATCTCTCGAGGTTAGCCGCTACCGGAACGAAGCCTTGATGCGACCCCAGGTGGTCTCCTGAACGGCGAGCGGCGGGCGGCAGGCATCATTGCCTCCCGCGCCGATGCAAATGCGTCCTAGTCGGAATTGATGGATGGGATCGTCGGGGTCGATCTGCCAGACGACCTGATCGCAGTCTTCGGTATAGACGCCGAGTGGATAGCACGACCGAACCTGGCTCAGACAGCCGGCGTCCCCGGTGGTGAAGACGAGCCGGCCGATGACCACCAAGTTGGGCCCTACGAAGCAATCGAAAGCAGTCGACACCGTGCCGGTTTGCGATCCTCCCGGCTCACCCGGCCTCGGGAGTACCGAGTTGACCTGGAATACCCGACGCCCCACCTCTCCCGAATACGGCCCGCCGGCATCACAAACGGGCGGCAAGTTGGTCGCGCGGATCACGGCGCTCGTGCTGCAGCTCGTACTGGCGGCACAACGGTCGGTGACCCGGAGCGCTACCGTGTAGACGCCTTCGGTGAGATAGGTGTGAACGGTGCCGCTGCCGATGCTGGTCCCTCCGTCCCGAAGTCCCAGGAATAGTCGAGCGGGCCGGGATCGGGGTCGCCGGAGCCTGTCCCGTCAAAGAAGACGGGGTATCCGGCAACACCGTGATAAGGACCATCGGCATCGCATGTCGGCTGCACATTCCCGTCGCCGCCGAGCGACACGATTCGATAGGTAGGGTAGGCATTCGGGGCGGTGATGCTCACTACACCAAGCGCCGGTGGACCGCGTGGGCAGAAACGAACCGTGAATGCCGCACGGCTCCCGTCACCGGGGAGATACATCGGCAGCGCGGGTCCCGCCGCCAGGCTGAACTCCGAGCCGTGGACTTCGACTGCGGTGAGCTCGAGCACAGACTGGGGGTCCTGGACGTCGTTGAAGATCTCGAGAATGAGGTCGGCGCAACCGCCTTCGAGGACACAGATGCCGAAATCCAGGCTCTCACCCCGATCACCGGCGTCAGAGGTTGTTCTTGAGAAACCGCCGGTGTTACGCCGAGGAGTAGGAATCAACTCCGCCGAGCGCTACGAGGGGGGCAACTTTCATGGCGCTGACCGCCTTCAGGGGTGAATATTCCTCTAATCGTCAGATTAGCAGTCACGGGCGCGTTACCGCAAGGGAGTTGGCTAACTCCCCCGAATATGGTATGATGGCGTGGTTGAGACCTCCCCGGGAGCCCTCATGTGAGGCCATCATGTGAGCTCCTACGGCCGGCCGCGATCAACATTGGCGCCGCCACCCAGCGCGGCTCGCATCGCCCAGCGCATCCGAGCGGAGGCACTCCATCATGAGTCATCACTTCAGGAAAACCGGCATCCTTGTCGGCCTCTTGATCCTCGCCTCGCATTCGAGCCTGGCCCACGCAGAGACGGCGGTCTCGCCGGTGATCGGCGCCGACCCGGCCTCCGTGGACTTCGGTCGCGTCTGCGTTTGCCGAGACGTCGTGGTCGACATCTTCAACGCGGTGCAGGATCCAGCGAACATCTTGCACGTCACGGGTCTCGCCGCCGCTCCCAACCCGCCGTTCTCACTCGTCAATCCGCCGGCGGTCCCGTTCGATATCCCCGGCGACGGAACGCGGGTTCATATCACCGTCCGCTTCTGCCCGACCGCTCAAGGCGTACAGAACGGGACCTTCACCATCACGTCGTCGAACGCTTCCAATTCGCCCTTCGTTGTCGGCCTCACTGGAAGAGGGAACGTCCCGCCGGTCTGCAATGCCGACGGCCCCTATGCGGGTAATGTCGGGGAAGTGATCCAGTTCGACGGCACCGGCTCGAACGATCCTGACGGTTCGATCGTTCAGTACCAGTGGAATTTCGGCGACGGGAACACGGGCACCAACGCCACTCCCACCCATGCCTATGCGACCCCGGGGGACTTCACGGTGACCCTGACGGTGACCGACGACTGCGAGAGGTCGAGCACCTGCACAAGCACCGCCCACATCAATGCACCGCCCCACTGCGATGCCAACGGCCCCTATGCCGGCCCGGTCGGAGTTCCGATCCAGTTCAACGGCACCGGCTCGAACGACCCGGGCGGCGTCATCGTCGCTTACGATTGGAATTTCGGCGACGGAGGCACGGGAACAGGGGCGACGCCGACGCATACCTACTCGAATCCGGGGTTCTACACGGTCACTCTCTGCGTCACCGACAATGACAGAACGACGGCTTGCTGTGAGACGACCGCCGACATCTCCGCAACCCCCGTCGATCTGGTTTCGTTCACCGCCACCACCATCGACGGGACCGTGCACTTGAACTGGCGGACAGGGTTCGAAATCGAGCACGCCGGTTTCAGAGTGAACCGCGCTAACGAGGGCAGCAACGAGTTCGTCAAGATCAGCGGTGACGATCTCGTCCGCGACCTGGATGGAGACCACGTCTACGAGTTCGAGGACCACGGCGCCGATGTCGGAGCCACGTACCTCTACCAGCTGGAGGCGGTGGCCAACAACGGCGAGGTGCAACTCTTCACTCCGCTCCAGGTGACCGTCACTCGTACCCTACCGGCGATGATCGCCCTGCATCCGAGCCGGCCGAATCCGTTCAATCCGTCGACGTCCATCGGCTTCGACCTGCCGGAAGCGGGTCGGGTGTCGGTGCGGATCTACGACGGGAGCGGCCGCCTGGTGCGCACCCTCACCGACGCGGGGGCGCTGCCTGCGGGCACCCATGCGCTTACCTGGGACGGGCGTGACGACAACGGAGCCGGCGTCTCCTCGGGCGTCTACCTGATTCGTTTCCAGGCAGGCGGACGGCTCTTCACTCAGAAGATCGTCCTCGCTCGATGATCGACTGACCGCTCGCAAGCGGCGGTTCTAGTGCGGCGGGGGCTGTTCGAGAGGACGGCCCTCGCCTCTTTTTGGGCTCCTGCCCGCCACAACCGCCCCGCGCCCTTGCGAATCGCTTTAGCCCCTTGCTAGACTGCGAGCCGCGTCGCTCTCCCCTCGGTATCTACCGCATCCTCCAGTCGTTGGCTCGCAAGGCGGGCAGACGCGACGCCCGCTCAAGATGGTGATCCAGAAGCCTTCCGTCGAATCCTTCCAGGCTCGCGCCCGCCGGCTCGGCATCGCGGAAGAGCTGGCGCGAACCATTCAGGAGCGTTCTCGCCGTTACGCCGCCCAGACCGGGCTCGAGCCCGAGGCTGCCGAGGCGCGTTTCTTCACCGCCGCCCTTGCTGCTCTCGATGCCGCCGGCAGCGACCTCGAGCACTCCGAGTCGGTTCTGCGTGAGATCGACCTCCGGGTCAACGACCTCAACCCCAAGATCAACGTCAGCGGCAGCAGCCGCATCGGCATCTTCGGCTGGGGCATCGTGGCGCCCGGAGTCGGATCGATCGGCGAGTTCGAGCAGAAGATCCGCGACGGGGGAAACTGGCTCGAGCTCTTCAACGGCTTCGGGCAAGACAACTTCCTGGTTGGCCAGCCGAAGTTTGATTTCGGCAACTACCGCGCCTGGATCGAGGAGCGCTTCGAACCCAACCGCTTCTCGCAGATCGATCGCAAGCTGGGGACGAACGCCAAGTTCGCCATCGGCGCCTTCATCCAGTCGCTGGGCCAGAATCCGGGGATCGAGCAGACCCTGATCGATTTCGGCCTACGCACCCACATCTATGTCGGCACCGGGGTCGGGGACATCCCGGTGATTTACAAGGTCAACGTCGCCTACTACAAGGCGCAGCGCCGCTGGAATCGCTTCTGGGCCGATCCCAGCCGTTGCACGCCGCTCCGCCAATACCTGGCTCTCGATCCGGAGTCGCGCCGGCGCTACCGAGAGAAGCACGGCGTCCCGAACGAACCCGAAGAAGAGGGGGCGGCTCCCACAAGTGCCGAATCGCCGGACTTTGCCGCCGACGAAGCGCGCGAGGAGGCAAGGGAGGCCTGGGAAGCCTACTGGACCGGTCGCAGCGACGTCCTCGCCCAGTATCTCCGCGAATCGGCAAAGCTTCACGACATCGAGAAGGAGAAGGTCCGGATCATCAAGAAGCGCCTCAACGATATCAAGAAGCTCAACGAGAAATGGAAGATCCCGCCCGAGCCATGGACCTGTGTCTCCGCCAATCGCATCTGGAATATCGACAACATCCCGGCGGCGCAGATCGCGATGCTCGGCCGCATCCACGGTCCGAGCTTCGCTCCAATCGGGGCCTGCTCGGGATTCGACATCGCGCTCGATCTCGGCATTCAGGCCATCCGCGACAACCGCGCCAAGGCGGTCATCGTCGGCATGACCGATCCTCCGCCCCATCCGGTTCTCGTCGGAGCCTTTTATGACGCGCGGGTGATCTCATGCGACGGCAAGATGTCGCACCCGCTTGCCGGTCTCAAAGGCACTCATGTATCAGGGGGATCCTTGATCTGGATCCTGGGTGACCTGGACGCGATGCTCGCCCGCGGCCATCGACCGCTCGGTTGCGAGCTTCTTGCCACCGGGGTCTCCTCCGACGCCTTTCACATCATCACTCCCTCCAAGACCGGGCCTCGTCTCGCGATCGAGGATGCAATCAAAGGAGCGGGGGTCGCCACTTCCGACATCGATACCTGGGATCTCCACGCCACCGCCACTCCCGGGGATTGGATGGAAGTTCAAAACGTCGTCGATGTGCTGGGCCGCGGGCCGATTCTCACCGCCAAGAAGGGGGTTTTCGGCCACGGCATGTCGGTGGGCGGAGGCTGGGAGCTCACTGCTCAACATCTGGCGATGGCCGAGGGGATTCTCCATCCCAGCTCGATCACCGATGAGGAGATCCATCCCGATATCGCCAAGCTGATCGACAACATCGTCACCGACCAACCCTATCCGTTCAAGGGCAAGATCGGCGGCAAGATCAACATGGGAATCGGCGGCATCAATGGTGTCGTCATCTCCAAGGTTTGGGAATTCGATCCCACCGTGCTGCAGATGGCAACCGTGCTCGGCTGCACGGCAGCGGAGCTACGCGCGCGCGTGCAACGCGGCGAGATCAAAGGCTACGTCGACAAGCACGGGATCGATAGGGTGACCCATGCCGAGTACTGCCGGCTCACCAGCGATCCCAAAGGATGAAATCGATGCCTACCTACGATTATCGCTGCAAGGACTGCAAGAAGACTTTTTCGGTGACGACCTCGATCAGCGAGCACGAGAAGAAGAAAGTGGCCTGTCCGAAGTGCGAATCGAAGAACGTGAGGCAGGAGATCAGCTCGTTCTTCGCCATTACGAGCCACAAGGCCTAGGGCTGGGCACCATCAAGGCAAGAACAGGTCGGGGCGCGCGAGCTTTCGCGGCAGGTACTCGTCGATCACGTAGTTGAGGCCGTGCTTGGCCAACGCCTGTTGCTCGGCGCGCACTCCCATCGCCAGCATCTGCTCGATCGCCTTCTGCCACGGCCGATGGTGGAGGTAGAAGGGGTCGTTCTTGAGCGCGTCCTTGGCCCGCTTGATATCGACTTCCTTGAGGGGATGTGTCGCCTCCTCGAGCTTGTAATCGATGATGTCCTGGGGGGTCACTCCCAGGAAGCGGGCTTGCGGCACGCAGAAGAACTCGTTCAGGTGAGCGGCGTTCCCGGATCCCACCTTGAGGGTGCGATAGATATTCGAATAGCCGTAGGGATCGCCGTCGACGAAGGCAAAGACCGGGATCTTCTTCTCGTCGGCCAGGCGGCGGATGAAGCGCCGGCAGGCCCGCGTCGGCACTCCGCCCATCGACACCAGGATGCAGTTGGTCTGCTCCCAGAACCCATGTTTCACCAGGCGCTGGAACATCCCTGCGGTCTCGATGGCGAGAATGAAGGCGGCCTTGGTCTCGAAGCCGAGATGCTCGACTGAGATCGGCATCGAATAGGCGCCCGACCCGAACTGGGTGCAATCGAGCCGGAGCTCCGAGCCGTCGGGATTGCGGTCGATGACCACGAGGCGCCCCGAGACCTCGCCGCCCTTCTCTTCGGGGATGAAGCCGAGCTGCTCGCGGTTGACGGAGAAGAAGGCCTCGACATCGTCCATCACCGCATCGGACTCGGGCTGCTCCTGGAAGCGTGCATCGCCCCAGTTCTTGGAAACGTAGTAAGCCTCTCGCTTGGTGGCGATATCGTCGGTCTCGATGAGCTCCTTCGAGAGCGCCATCATCCGCAGGGTCTGGGCGAATGTCTTGACCGTGCCGACGGTGAGGGTCCGCTCCTTGCGCTTGCCCCGTAGCTCGAAGAAACCCTTCTGCGCCGTGTAGCGCACGTTGGCCAACGAGCGAATCGGGAGCTGGAGGGACGGCTTCTTCCGCTCCATGATCTCTTCGTAGATGTGCTTGGCCGCCGATTTGATGCGAGTGGGTACTTTCTCGGCCATGGAGCCCTCCTATATCTTGCGGCTGCGTTCGAGGGTGTCTGTTAACGTGGACACCACCTTTGCCTCTTCGTTGTCCTTGAGCTTGAGGATTTCCTTGAGCGCAATCCCGATGTGCGGGATGTATTTCTCGATGTACGAGCGCTTGAGCTCGGCCGCCTTCTCCCGCGCCCCGCGCCGCAAATAGGCCCCCAGCCGGCGCCCGCACTCCTGGAGCCCGAGCCGGATCTCACGGAGGATCTCGGGATAGCTGGCGATCGCCTCCTTCGATTCGGAGGTGAACGGCACCCAGGCCGAGGCGATGTGCACGGTGAGGATCATGGGCGCCGTGGGAAGGGCGCCCTTCGCCTGCTGGAGGCCGTAGCTCCGCCAGCTCGTGGTGAGGACTCCTCGGGTGATGGCGCAAGCGGATTGCTGATAGAGAAGCGGCACCCGGTTGGCGAAGCGGATGAGCTCGCAGAGCTCGTCCGCGGGCAAGGGGCCGCCATACGCGAGCCCAACTTCGATCTGGAACGGATTTCCACGATAAACCGCCGGCGGACGCGTCACCGCGGTTACGAAATCGGCGGCCACCTGTTGCTTGAGACCAGCGAGGATGAGCTCCTGGCCGATCGGCGACAGGCAGTTGGTGGGGGGCGCCATGATCTTGGCCGCGCCGATCGTCTTGAACAGGCTCTCCGCACTGTCGCGATGGACCCGTCCCGGCGACGATCGTGGATCGAGATGAGCGGTGGCGAGGATCTCATCCGCCACTTTCGGTGAAACCCGGGAGAACTCGCTCGTCAGGAAGGAATGGACATTGCGCGCCTTCGTGTCCTTGAGCATGCGCATAAGAATGCCGAGCTCGACGCCGTGAGGATGTGGCTTGATCTCCTTAGGCTCGCGGGGCAGCGTGCCGGCGACACGCTCGAACCTCATGACCTCGCCCTTCGGCGAGTGATAGGTGATCGTCGCATGAGGATTGGCGAGCGCCGTCATCTCGATGTAGCCGTCGACCGAATGGCGCCCCTTCTTATAGGTGGCTTCAATCTCGAGCTCGACCTTCGTCCCGTGATCCCCTCCCCACTCCACTTCTTCATCTTTCACTACCACCGGTTGGTTGCGCTTGGTATCGATCTGGATCCAGAAGTGATGCGCCGGCCGTTTCGGGCCGGTGCGCGAGGTGATCAAGATCGGCTTACCGGTCGTGAGCTGCCCGTACATCCCGGCGGCAGAGATGCCAATTCCCTGTTGACCACGCGAGTTGTGACAGGCGAGCGGACCTTCTCCGGCCACGAAGTTCTCGCAACCCGGAACGGCAAGGTCATAGACAAAGGGATGTTCGCCTGATACAGGAACGATCTCCTTCACTCGCAGCAAACAAAGATCCGAATTGGTAAAGGAGCGCACGACATCGATTTCTCTTCGCAGTGCGGCCATTTTCTTGCTGGCGATGTACCCATCATCCGCAGGCTCCAAGTAGTCGAGCTCAGCCAGGTGGTTGGTGACGTGCCTCGTCACTCGAGCCCCCGCCATTGCGGATAGCTCGGAGAGTGTGTACGGCGACCCGACCGCCATCTGGTCAACAATGGCGCCATATTCTTCGAGTCCGGCCGATGTGGCCGCGTCGCGGCCGTTGATGTCCAGCTTCCAGACGAGGGAGGGTTGCCGACCCAATCCCTTATTGCGGACCGGTCCATGCCGCATGGCAACGATTCCCTGTAAGAGCCAGAGAAGCTCGACATCGCCGATCAGATCGCGACTCGCAGAACTGAGCTTGAGCGTGGTGCGAGTCCTTAGTTTGTGCCCATCGCCTTGGTAGAGCCCCTCGAGGAAGTGCCGACGCATGACGGAGCCAGCCTGAAAGACGAAGCTCGGGACTCGCTTGTTCTTGGCTCCGTGCCCGCACCAGCGGCGCAGGAGGACGTCGATCGGGCCTCCAAATACCTTGAGCCGCATGGCGTTCCGTTCGCGAGGCTCGATCGTCGTGGCCAGACCGAGCAAGCGCGCGGTCTCGGCAACTTCATCGACAAGATTCTGCTCATGCACTCCGAACGTGAAGGCCGCTGGCCTGCGATCGGCATGTCCTTCTGCCACATAAAGGCCCAAGAAGCGCATCAATCGGGCGGATATCGGCCAGGTCACCGGAATCTCACAGACAGCCCCGTGGTGATAGGTCCTGAGCACCCCTCCAGCACATTCCTGCTCGAGACCGAGCCTCTTGATCACCCAGCAAGGAAGGAATCCTTTTCTCCTACACTGCAGCCAGTTGTCGTCGCGAATGTCAGCCCTCTTTCCTCGAACCTCGAGCTGGTAATAGCGCCGCGATCGGCCATTTCGATCCTTGCGATGGAAGACCGTGGCTCGATCGTGCATCCGGCTCAGGAGCGCAAACGGGATCGCATAGACATAGATCCAGCGTCTCGATATGTCCTCCTCGGTGAGCCAATCGAGGAGATTGATGCTTCGAATCCTCTTGGGTTCCGGAAGGCATCGAGGGCCGATCACAGAATCGCCCGGACGCAGCTTCCGACCTTCCACCTCGCGGACGTCTTGCGTTCCTGCGTCATAGGTGAAGAGACTGTGGCAACCGGTCACCTGGAGGCACTTCCCACATTCGGTTCGAACTTCAAGGATCTCGTTCCGGCGACGGTGACGAATGAGATGAGAGACCGGTCTCCACGAGTAGCTCCAGGTTCGACGATCGAACGCCGGCACTCGAATGCCGAGGTCGGTGGCGTCCCGGATCTCCTCCCCTTTGTCGAGAAACTCGTCGACCAGACGTCCAATGGGAACGCGCCCGATTCGGCCGGCGCGTTCGATGACCACCGGCTGGTCGGCGGTCAGCGATTGTCGGAGTCGATGGAACTTCGAGCCGTAGAGGAGCTGCCCGAAGATCTTCGGGATCTGGTTGCGAACGATTCCCGGTCCGTTGTCTTCGACGACCACCCGGTGACGCGTCTCCGAGAGCTCGAAGATCGAGATCGAGAGGTCGGGCAGGATCCCCGCTTCCTCGCAGGCGTCGAGCGAGTTGTCCACCGCCTCCTTGACGGTGGTGAGAAGAGCCTTGGCCGGATTGTCGAAGCCGAGGAGATGGCGGTTCTTGGTGAAGAACTCGGAGACCGAGATCTCGCGCTGGCGCGTGGCGAGCTCGACTGCGGTGCGCCGTGGACTGACCTCAGCAGTCGTCTTCGGCGCGGGAGGCGCCTTTGGAGCCGCTTCAGCCTTCGGCGCCGCAGCCGGCTTCGGTTCGGCGGCTTTCTTCCCGGCGGTTGCCTTCTTTGCAGGACTGGCCTTCTTCGAGGGGGCGGCCTTCTTTGCCGGAGCCGTCTTCTTTGCCGGAGCCGCCTTCTTCGCCGCGGTGCCCTTCCTCGGGGCCACGCTCTTCGCGGCCGCAGTCTTCGTGCCCTCGACAAGGGCCATCTGCGTCTGTCGCTCTTCGCCTGTCGAAGCGCGGCGTCGGGCCAGCCCTTCGGATCGCTTCATGTCGGTTCCTCAGCGAGGAGATGGAACGCGGGGCACTTCAAGGGGGCACCGAGCAAGACGGCGGCATCCTAAACATCCCCGCTCGCCTCCGTAAAGCACTTTGACTCCCATACGGCGGCGAGGCTACCCTAGCCGCGGAGATCACGATGATCCGACACCTGCGGCCACCGGCGGCGAACCCGCGACGTTTCCTTCCCGCCCTCGGCCTCATTCTTCTCGTCTCGGTCGCGCGTTGCTCGCAAAACGCCGGTGGCCACGGCAATGGGAACGGCCCTCCTCCCGAATCCGGAGCGCACCTCAAGCTCCTTGCCGGCGGGCTCGACGTCCCGCTCTATCTCACCTCTCCGCCGAATGACCCGCGCCTGTTCATCGTCGAAAAGGGTGGGGTGATCCGCATCGTCGAGGGAGGCCAGCTCCTCGGGGCACCCTTCCTCGACGTGACAACCCTGGTGTCGAATGGCTCGGAGCAGGGGCTCCTATCGATGGCCTTTCATCCCGGGTACGCGGGCAACGGCCGCTTCTTCATCTCGTACACCGATGTGAACGGCGTTTCGAGGGTGGTGGAGTACCGGGTTTCTTCGGACCCGAACCGGGCCGAGACCGCCCCCGTCCGCACCATCATCGGGGTGGATCAACCGTTCTCCAACCATAACGGCGGCCTCATCCTTTTCGGGCGCGACGGCAAGCTCTACTTCGGCCTCGGCGACGGCGGCGGAGCGGGAGATCCCCAAGAGAACGGCCAGAATCTCGGCACTCTCCTCGGCAAGATCCTGCGCATCGACGTGGATTCCGGCGTCCCCTACGCCATTCCTCCCGACAATCCTTTCGTCGGCCGCGCCGGAGTCAAGGAGGAGATCTGGGCCTATGGACTCCGCAACCCCTGGCGCTTTTCCTTCGATCGCGCCAACGGCGACATCTACATCGCCGACGTCGGACAGTGGGACTGGGAGGAGGTGGACGCCATCACCGCATCGTCACTGGGGCACGGCGGGCAGAACTATGGCTGGGACATTCTCGAAGGTTCACACTGCTTTGAGCCGCCTTCCGGCTGCGACTCGACCGGATTGGTGCTCCCCGTGGTCGAATATGATCACTCCGGACAGAATTGCTCGATCACCGGCGGCTATTGCTATCGCGGCAATCTGCTCACCGGCCTCACCGGCCACTACTTCTACGCCGACTACTGCGCCGGCTTCGTCCGCAGCTTCAAGCTCGTCAACGGCAGGGCGACCGACGAACGAAGCTGGCCCGATCTTGCACCTCCCGATGGCTTCGTTACCTCGTTCGGGGAAGATGCCGAGGGCGAGATTTACATCATGAGCGGCCGTCCCAATGCCCCTGGCAGCGGCAAGGTGTACGCCATCGTCCCGGAGTGAATCCGGGTCGCGTTCGCGGCGGCAGGCGTGACTATACTAATTGCTTGAGACGGTGAAGCGACCGATGGGGGACTCGACTTCCTCGCCGGAGTCGAGAAGCGTCTTCACCCACCAGGAATATGGGGCGCCGGCGGTGAGCGGCAAGGTCGCGGGAATGGCGATCTGCGTGCTCGTGGTCTCCGCCTCCCAGACCGGGTTTCCGCTCGCATCGACGAGGGTCACGTGGTAGCTGCCTGCTCCGGGAATCGCCTGCCAGCTCAAGATCCCGCGCACCGCCGTCAAGTTGGCGCCATCGATCGGAGAGTTGAGAACGATGGTCGGCGTGGGACGTGACCCACGCACCGCGGGTCCAACCGCACCCGGCGGGGGAAGCTGCGCCAAAAGAATGATGGCCGTCGCCGCCATGGCGGCCATCGTCCAGCTTCCAGCGCGCAACCGAGCGAACACCATCCACCCGCGTCCGCCGCTTGCCTGCGACGCCCGCGCCTCGACCCGCGCCTCATCCCGGGCTTCGGCGCGAGCATCGACCACCGCGGTTCTCGCTTCGACTAGCCCCTGCGCTCGAGCCAACGCCCAGGCCGGAGTCTTCACCCCCGGCTCGACTTCGAGGCCCGCGAGCTCCCTCCCGAGAGCGGCGAGATCGGCGGTGCAATGACCACAGGCGGCAAGATGAGCCTCGCACTCGGCGAGCTCCCTGCCCCCAAGCCGGCCTTCGGTATAGGCGGCGAGCGTCATGGCGTCCGGGCAGGCGCCCGCGGCTCGAGTGTCGGCGAAGCGGAGCGCGGCCTCACCCAATTCGTCCAGCTCGGCGGCGAGGGCGCGGCAATGCGCGCAGGAGCTCAGATGATTGGCCACCGCCTCGGCTTCGGAGGCGGAGAGGAGGCCATCTTCCAGTTTCAAAAGCATCGTTCGATCGATACAGGCGATGTGGGTTACCACGGTATCTCTCTAACGGAAAACCGATTTCGCTTTTCCGCCGTCATGAGGGCCGGGGATTCGTTCGGAGATCGGCGGCGTCGGCGAGCTCCGCCGGATCACCTTCACTGAGCAAGAGATCCACCCCCCGGGCTCTGGCTCGCCGCCGGAGCTCGAGACATGCGCGTTCGATACGCCGATAAATCTCGGCAGGTTCCGTTATTCCGGTGGCCGCCGCGATCTGCTTGGCGGTAAGCCCCTCGAAGAAGCGAAGCTTCACCATCAGGCGATCTTGGTCGGGGAGCTCCTGGATGAGATCCCAGAGCGCCTGCCGCCGCTCGGCCACCAGCAAATCCTCCTCTGGAGTGGTCACGTGCACTTCGGCGCGAGCCTCGAGAGGAGGCCCCTCGCGCTCATCATCCAGAGACAGGGGCCCGCGTGCACGCGCGAAATCACTCCGAATTTTCGCCCGATTGATCGAGCTCAATCGTTCATCGACGGTCGACAACCTGCGGATGAAGTCGGCGAATCGCAAGGCGGGATTTTCCACCCGCAAAACTTCGAATGCTTCTTGAGCCGAATATCCCTCCCAATAGAGAAGCTTGAATGCCCGCTGCTCGAGACGACCCAGCTTTTGAATCTCTCGAGGCAGAGACTTGCGGCCGTGCTCATGACGAAACCAGTCGAAGTAGAGATTTCTGACCACGAGCTTGAGCCAGGCGGCGAATGAGCACGGGCGTATGCCCACTCCCTGGCCGTAATGACGCAGGCGCCGGAAGTTCTGCGCCTGGAGCTGCTCGACGACGTAGAGATACGCGTCCATCCGGTTATCGGAATCCCGCGTGTAGCGCGCGATCACCCCGAGGACCAGATCCGAGTACTCCTCGAGCAAGCGGTCCCATGTCGCCTGCGGATCCCGGTCGAATTGCTGGTTGAGATTAAGACCGTCGATCATGGAAGCCCTAGGTCCGGGGGGAGTCCGCTGCCGAATGTTTCAGCTGAAACATTTCACCCTGCCAATCTGGCGCGGAGTGACCACCTGGTTGCCATATTCTGGTCAATTTCCACCCATTGGCCATGACCTCCCCTTCGCGCCCACTCCCGGGGCCCTCCCCCTCTGGGGGCAGTGCCCCGCTCCGGCCTGCTTGACGCGCAAACAAACGGTTCGGGCGCCGTGAAATCCAGTCGAAATAATGATAGGGTAGAAGCGTTCATTCGGAGGATAGCGCCAATCCGCCCCCGATACCTGTCCCCGGAGGCCGGCCGGGCCGGGAACGCGGGCGCTGTCCTCCAATGACCGAAAGGGCACCGCGGGCGGCGGCGCCGGTAAGATGTCCCCCAGCGCCGGTCCCCTGATCGCCTGAACGGCGCCCCCGACCTCGCATCCCCCCAAATCGCGAGGCGGGAGCGGTGAGATGAACCCTCACGGGGCGTTGATGCCTCGCGGGGCGCTTCCCCAAAGCAATTGGGCGCTCCGTCCGAGCCCCGGGTTGGAACGCGGGTGTGCGATCCGCCCCCGCGGATACGGGACGTTGCACGCCCTCGTCGCCGCTTCTCTAGCTCTCGGGATCGCCGGAGCTCCAAGCTTCACCTATGCCGCCCCGGACTCCCTCCCCCAGGCCGTCGATGCCCATCGCGCCGGGGATCTCGGCCGGGCATGGAACCTCGCCGAGCAGGCGATCGCCAGTGGTCCGGCCTCGCCATGGCCGGCCTACCGACGCCTGGCAGCGATCGCTCGCGACGCCAATCGCCTGGCCGACGCCGAATCCGTCTTCCGCTCGCGCAGCGACCGCCACGGCGCCGATCAAGCCGCGGCCGAGTGGGCGATCGGGATCGTCCACCTGTGGCGCAACGATTTTCGCGGCGCCATCCCTCATCTCGAGCGATCGGCCACCCTGAGTCCCGATGAACTCGCCCCGTTCCTGGGGCTCGCCGAATGTCATCTGGCGATGGGAGATCGCTCGCTCGATTGGCTCGACGCGCTCCGCCGCCGGATGGGCCTCCAGGACACTGAGCTCGTGGCGCGCGCCATCGCCCTCGACGCCTCCGCGCGCACGCGGGAAGCGCTGAGCCTCTTCGAGGATGCGGCGCGCTCCGGTCGCTCCGATCCCGAGATCCCTCTCCTCGAAGCGACGGCCCAGGCCCGTCTCGGCGCGCTCGATCAGGCGCGGGCCGACCTGGCCAAGTCGGAACGGATGGGGCGCGCCCAGGCCGGTACGCGGGAGGGCCCCGCCGCAACCTCGAGAGCGCTCGCCGCGGTCGAGATCGCCCGCGCCCGCATCGAGCTTCAGGAAGCGCGCCACGACGACGCTCTCGTCGAGCTCGATCATGCGCGAGCTCACGCGCTCGAGGCCGCGGATCGGGCCTTGCTCTCCGAAGCGCTCATCCTCGAGGGGGCGGTGCGAGCGGAGGGCGATCAGCCCGAGTCAGGACGGCAAACGATCCTGGATGGACTCAAGCTCGCGCGCCTCATCGGTGACGATCAGCTCGAGCGCCAGGCGCTCGGCGCCCTCGCCCTCGTCGAGCTCAACACCTTCCAGACGCGGAGCGCCAGCGAACGATTGAAGTCGGCGCTCGCCCGCGCCGCACAGACCGGGGATGACCGCGGCATCGAGCAGACGCTCACCCTCCTCGGTCTCGTCGGGCTCGCCCGCGGGGAATATCTCGAAGCCCTCGCCTACTTCAATGACGCGGCGGCTCGCGCCCGCGAGTCCGGGGCGACCGTCATCCAGCAGCAGGCGGTGGAAGGAGCAAGCCGCACGCTCTTGCTCCTCGGCGAGCAGTGGCAGGCGCATGATCTGGCGCTGACCTCTCTCGCCCTGGCCGAGCAGATCGGCGCGCAAGCCGGGATCTGCCAGAGCCAGCTCACCGCCGGCCGCGCCTCCTATCAGCTGGGGCTCTATGACCGGGCCCAGCACCATCTGCAAAAGGCCGCCGAGCTGGCCGAGCGCCTCCATCTCACTCGCCTCGAGGGTCGGGCGTGTCTGCAGCTCGGTCGAGTCGCCGCGGCCCTCGGTCAGGGCGAGATGTCGCAGGCCTGGTTCCGGCAAGCGCTGGCGATGGCGCGGCGGGCCGGCGACCAGGCGCTCGAGGCCGATGGGGTGAGCGCCATCGGCGAGGGGCTGCTCGAGGTCGGAGCATTCGATGAAGCGCAACGCGAGTTCGGTCGCGCGCTGGTCCTCGCAACCGAGGCCGGCTATCTCGAAGGCAGGCTCGAGAACCTGACGCGCTCCGCCGAAGTCCACAAGCTCCTCGGCGACGTCAAGCGATCGATTGCGCTCTTCCAGGAAGGGCTCAGCCTTTCCTCGGGATTACACAATCGCCTGTCGCAGGCCACGAACTACGCGCATCTGGGTGAGATCTACGCCTCGCTCGGCGATCCCGTTCGCTCGCTCAACTATCTCGATCGCGCCTTGCGCACCCATCGTGAGACCGGGAACGTGCCGGGCGAAGGCGAGTGCCTGCTCTCCATCTGCCGGGCCCAGATCGCCGCCGGCAATTATGCGGCGGCAGTCGAGAAGTGCGGGGATGCTCTCTCCTTCGCCGATCAGCACGGCAACGATGCGCAGCGCGCTCGCGCCTCGATCGAGATCGGCAATGCCTATCTGGGCATCGACCGTCCCGACCGGGCCGAGCCCTATTTCCGCTCGAGTCGCGAGCTGGCGCGATCGATCGATCGTCCGGGCATCCAGTGGCCGGCCGCCGCAGGGATGGCGCGGGTGCTCGCCGCTCAGGGCAAGAACGAGCCTGCCATTCGCATGGGTCGCGAGGCGGTGGCGACTCTCGAACGCTTGCGCAACCGGCTCGACTTGCCGGAAATGCGGGCGAGCTTCCTCGAGGACCGGCTCGAGCCCTACGAGCAGCTCGTCCTCCTTCTCATCCGCCAGAATCTCCTCGCCGAAGCCTTCCGCACCATGGAGTACTCGCGCTCGCGGACGATGCTCGAGATCGTGACCGAGGAGCCGGTCGAGCCCAACGATCGCCTGGGCGAGCTCCGCCGCCAGAATCAGCGCATGCGCCGGGAAATTCTCCGCCGCACCGAGGAGCTGGCTTCGCTTCCCGCTTCAGCGGACCGCGATTCGGCAACCACCGCCGTCCTGAGCGCCCTCCATGATTTGAGGCGCCAGCATGACCAGCTGCAAGCCGCCATCGATCGCGAGCTACCCGATGCCCACACCGCCACGGGTGCCGAGCCCCTGACCCTCACCGAAGTGCAGGCGATGCTCGCTCCGGACGCGGCGGTCCTCGAGTACTACGTGACTCGCAACGAGCTCGTCACCTTCTTCATCACCCGCGACGCGGTGCGGGCGGTGACCCGCCCCGAGAGTGAGACCCATCTCGCAGCACGCGTGAAGCTGCTCCTCGCCACCCTCGCCGGGGAAGCGCGGGAGAAGGATGTCAAGGAGGCCCAAAAGCCCTGGCAACCACCGGATGCCGCGCTCAGCGCCGCTCTCCTCGATCCGGTGCGGAGCGAGCCGCTCCTTGCGGGACTCGACCATCTCATCATCATCCCGCACAAGTTCCTGCACTATGTTCCATTCCAGGCGCTCTTGACGACCACCAACACCGGCGGCCGGCGCTTCCTCGTTCAGGATTATGTCGTCTCTTATGCCCCCTCGGCCTCGGTCCTCAAGCACTGCCTTGATCGCGACCGCGGCCGCAAGCAGACGCTCCTCGCCCTCGCCAATCCCGAACCGAGCGAGCTCGAGGGACGCCAGCTCCTCTATGCCCCGGATGAGGTGAGATCGGTCAAGCGCCGGTTCGGCGACGGCGCCGTGGTGCGGATCGGGCGCGAGGCCACGGAGACCATGGTCAAGGAGGAGGCCGGCAAGTATGACCTCCTCCACATCGCCACCCACTTCACCGTCGATGACCGAGATCCGATGCACTCGTCGCTCGATCTCGCCCCGAGCTCGCGCGACGACGGGAAGCTCGAGGTCCGCGAAGTCATGGACCTCCCGGTGGACGCCGACCTCGTGGTCTTGAGCGGCTGCTTCACTGCGGCCGGAGGCGGCACGGTGTGCCGGCTCCCCGACAGCGATGATTGGGTCGGGCTCACCCGCGCCTTCATCCACGCCGGCGCTCCGAGCGTGGTCGCCACTCTCTGGCCGGTGAACGACCGCTCGACCTCGCGATTCATGGACCGCTTCTACCAGCTCCTGCCCACCCTGGGCAAAAGCGCCGCCCTGGCCCGCACTCAGCGCGACATGATCGCCGGTCTCATCCCCGGCGCCGCCGAGTGCGCCGATCCCTACCACTGGGCGCCCTTCGTCCTCATCGGCTCGAGCGACTGAGCCGGTTTTTGCAACTTCGACAAGATTAAATCCATCGGACGCCCTCTCTGCGTAAGAGGATGGAAGCGGCGCTTGCGCCGGCTTGTGCCTGGGCCCGCGTGAGCGGAGGCGATCGGCGGGTCTCGGCCCTTGTGCTCGGGGCGGCTCGCCGGGTAAGGTCGGCGCTTCTTCTCGGCGATTCGGCCCGGCGATACTTTCGGCCCTCGAAGCAGGGAGGGTTTGTCAATGAAACCCAAGAGGAAAACCATGAGGATTCCCTTCTCTCGCATCGTCCAGCTCACCACGCTCGTAGTGGTTGCAGCGGGAGCGATGGGTAGCATGGGACTTTGGAGTCGCGCGGTGAGCTCCGATCATCAGGACACACCGGAGGTCGAGCTCAATCCGCGATGCGACATCAATGATGTTTATGCCTTCCCGGGCTCGACCGATGATCGGATCGTGCTCGTGATGACCACGAGCTCCCCGATCGTCGCCGGCACCGCCGCGTCGTTCGACAACGACAAGCTCTATCAGATCAAGATCGATAACGACGATCCCCAAGACGGCGTCGAAGATCTCGTCCTTCAGTTCACCTTCAGCGGCGAGGGCGCCGGCCAGCAGGTGAGCCTGCGTGGGCCGGTCGCTCCGGTGAGCACCGGAACCGCCAACCGCATCTCTCCCAGCAGCCCGACGGTCACCGGTGTAGTGAGCTCGAACCTCGGCTCGTCGAGCGACATTCAGCTCTTCGCCGGGCTCCGGGACGATCCCTTCTTCCTCGATCTCGAGCAGTTCTTCCGCATCATCCCCGACCGCCGGCCGGTGAGCGGGTTCCTGTCGACGCTTCCCGACACCCCGAGCGCCACGTGCTTCCGCGACCCGGGCATCGACTACCTCGCCGGCTTCAACACGCTCGCCATCGTGGTCGAGCTTCCCGAGTCGAGGCTCACCCAGGGCGGGTCGCCGCGACTGGGCATCTGGGGAACGATCAGCCGCTAGGCGGGGCCGGCGCTGGCGCCTGCCACGAATGAAGGGGATGAAAGACATGAAAACGAATAGGGATAGCGCGATGACCCACAAATCCCTGATGCTGCTGCTCGTTCTCGCCGGCTCGCTCATCATGGTGAGCTGCGGCGATGACAACAACAACCCCACCAATACGGGGGGCGGCAGCAATCGCACTTACGTTCAGATCGAGCGGCTCGGCAACCCGCTCGTGAGCGAGGTCATGTTCGCCAAGCGGGATCACGGCTTTCACAATGCCGAAAGCCCCAAGAACGATGTCGCCAACTTTACGGACGACATCCAGAACTTCGTCTTCAATGTCGCCGGGCGCGACACGGCGGTGGCGACGGTCCTGTCGGCGGTGCTCTTGCCCGACATGCTGGTCGTCTACACCGACCGCGCCGGAAGCAGTGCCGGCTGGCTCAGCTGGGCGTTGACCACGGGCTACGGCGGGCGGAAGCTGTCGGACGATGTGGTCGACGCCGGCCTCTCTGCTTTGTTCGGCGACCTCATCAATTCCAATAACGTGACGCCATGCCTGGCAACGGACAACGT
>JBIOUT010000332.1:0-11465 GCA_044867365.1 Candidatus Eiseniibacteriota bacterium
AGGCCCCAGTCGGCGGCCATCATCGTTTATTCTTCTGCCATGAACGAGCGGAGCAGCACGCCATGAAGGTCGAAGCCGATTCGGTCGTCGAGCTGGATTTCACCGCCCGGCTTCTCCCCGAGGGGGAGGTCATCGAGAGCACCCGGGGTCGGGAGGCGCTCATTGTTCATCTCGGGCGGATGCAAGTGGCGCCAGGAATCGAGCGGGCGCTCATCGGGATGAAGGTGGGAGAAGAGAAATCGGTCGATCTTGCACCCGAGGACGGTTATGGGCCGGTCGTGCCCGATGCGATCCACCGGCGGCGGCGCGATGAGTTTCCGCCGGGGGCGGAGCTCAAGCCCGGGATGCGTTTCGCAGCTCGGCTCAAGGAATCTGCGGAACGAGTGGAGTTCGGGATTCGCGAGGTGACGAGCGACGAAGTGGTCATCGACTTCAACCACCCGTTCGCCGGCCGAAGCCTTCGCTATTGGTTGCTCGTCCGCAGCGTGCGGATGCCGACGGCGGAGGAGCGAGAAGCCACTCGCCGCCAGATCGAGGAACGGGGGAACGCCATGTCCTTAGCCGGCGAGAGCGATGGGGGAGCCGCGAAACAGGTTTCCGTGGATGACGTGCTGAGTCTCGGGCTTCGCGTGGGCCGCATCCTCGAGGCGGCGCGAATTGCGGGCACCGATCGCCTGCTTCAGGTGACCGTCGACCTGGGCACCGAACAACGCACGATCGTGGCCGGGATCGCCGCTCGATACCAACCGGCCAGTCTCGTCGGGCGCTCGATCATCGTCGTCGCCAATCTTCAGCCGGTGAAGATACGCGGGGTCGAATCGAAAGGGATGCTGCTCGCGGCGGTCGGCGAAGACGGCCAGCCGATCATCGCGACCTTCGAGGACGCTCCTCCCCCCGGCGCCCAGGTCCGTTGAAGGGGGTTTCGCAGTCTCTCAGGACCGCAGGAAGCGCCCCGGATTCTCCCGAAACTTGCCGGCGCATCCGTTGCAGCACAGGTAATACGACTTCCCCTCGTGCTCGATCTTTGGATTGCCGTCGCCCACCACGAAGACAACTCCGCTCACCAGGCAGCGGGTGA
This sequence comes from Candidatus Eiseniibacteriota bacterium, assembly GCA_044867365.1. Taxonomy (GTDB): domain Bacteria; phylum Eisenbacteria; class RBG-16-71-46; order CAVPCR01; family CAVPCR01; genus JBIOUT01. Next base: position 1,079 of record JBIOUT010000332.1, read on the forward strand.
GATTCCCGGGACTCGCTCCCGGTTGGGGAACGATGTCGGATTCCTGATAGGCAATGCGGGCGGCGCAGGCGCCCTGGCACACGCCGGCCATCTCGGGATCGTAGGACGTTTCAACCGAGGCGGATTGTGCTGCGGGGCGGTCGAGAGCGGCCCGCTCGGTGATGCGGTCGTGGGAACGTGACTCGCATCCTCCAAGAAGGATGAGTCCGAAGGCGGTGATGGCCAGAAGCTTTGTCGTCATCGCTCTCCTCCCAATGGCGCTCGTGCATCGTTGACGTTAATCTTCGACAGCGAGGCGGTCAAGATGCTGGCGGATTGGGGACGATGAGAAAGGTGAGTGGTGTCGAGCGAAGCTCCTATCTCGTGGGCATCGCCGCGGTGCTGGCTGCGGCTTTGTGCTGGTCGACCGGCGGGCTGCTCATCAAGCTCATCGACCTGCCGCCGCTCAAGATCTCGCTTTATCGGTCGTTGATCGCAAGTCTCTTTCTGGTGGCGGTAGCTCGTGGAGGATGGAATCGGCTGCGGCCGGGAGCGATGGGGATCATCCTGAGCTACGCCATCCTGGTCAATTTGTTCGTGGTCGCCAACAAATGGACGACCGCCGCCAACACCATTCTTTTGCAATCGACCGCACCGGTATGGGTGATCGTGCTGGGTGCTCTCGTCGAGCGCACGCGCCCGCGCGCCATCGACCTGGCGGCGGTGGCGGGTGCTCTCGGCGGTTTGCTTCTCGTGCTTGCCGGGCGCGTCGATGCGACCGGCGGGAAGGGCAACGTTGCGGCTCTCGTTTCCGGCGTTTTCTTCGCCCTGATGATGCTTCTCATGCGTCGCGGGCGAGCGACCCCGCTCCTGCAGACGGTGGCGCTCGGAAATCTCGCGGCGGTGATCTTGAGCCTTCCATGGGTGTGGCCCGATCTCGCGGTCAACGGGCGGCAGGCGACTTTGTTGGTAGTCCTGGGCGCCGGCCAGCTCGGCCTCGGTTACTTGTTCTTCACCGCCGGCATTCGCCGCCTCCCCACTCTCGAGGTGTCGCTCCTCGCTCTCCTCGAGCCGGTGCTCAACCCGGTCTGGGTGTATCTGGGATATGGCGAGGAGCCGGGTGGTCTGGCCATCGCCGGAGGAGTGATCGTGGTGACCGTGCTCGCACTCCATGCGACCGCCACCGCCCGTCGCGCGACGCCGCGTGAGGCGTGAAGGTAGGGCGGGAGGTTTCTGTCGCCCTGCCTCGACGGGGCGACTGAAAACCGTTACGATCTCTTGCTCCACGTTGCGTGCAGCGTATCTCACCATTTTTCAGGAGAAACCGATGATGGATTGGGGCATGGCGAACCGCATGGCCCGACTGATCCCCAACGGCCGCTGCTATTTCCTGGCGGTCGATCACGGCTATTTCCAGGGCCCGACAACCAAGCTCGAACGTCCCGCAGAGGCGATTGTTCCTCTCGAGCCGTATTTCGATGCCCTCTTCTGCACCCGCGGAGTGCTGCGCTCGGTCGTCCCCTCGACCCTGTCGAAGCCGGTGATCCTTCGCGTCTCGGGCGGGACGAGCATGGTGGGTAAGGATCTCGCCCACGAAGCGGTGACAACGTCGATCGAGGAGGCTCTTCGCCTCAATGCATCGGCCGTCGGCCTCTCGGTCTTCGTCGGCAGCGATTACGAGCACGAGACGCTGGTCAATCTCTCCCGACTGGTCAACGAAGCCGAGCCGTGCGGGATCCCGGTCATGGCGGTGACCGCGGTCGGGAGGGAGCTCGAGAAGCGCGACGCGCGTTACCTGGCGCTCGCCACGCGAATCTGCGCCGAACAGGGGGCGCGAGTGGTCAAGACCTACTGGTGCGAAAAGGGTTTCGAGAAAGTAGTCGAAGGTTGCCCGGTTCCGGTCGTCATCGCCGGGGGCCCCAAGTGCGAGACCGAGCGCGAGGTCTTCGATTTCGTCGCTGATGGCATCCAGAAGGGCGCGATCGGCGTCAATCTCGGGAGGAATGTCTGGCAGCACGCGCATCCGGTGGCGATGATCAAGGCGTTGCGCGCCATCGTCCATGACAATGCGACGGCAGGTGAAGCGCAGGCGGTGTTCGACGATGCTCGCGCCGAGAGTGGACGCGCCGGCAGACGCGGCGAAGCCGGGCGTGGCGAAGGTGGGCGCGGCGAAGGCGGACGGTCGCGGCCGGCGTCCTCGCGGGTCGAGTCCGATGCTGCGACGGCGCGGGCGCGATGAATCCAATCCTGCGGCCGAGCCCGAGCCCGGTGCGGCCCGCCGCCGCGGGTGTGGAAGGGAAAGCAGCCTCGATGCGGGTCGCCGTTTATTACAGCAACAGTGACCTGCGGCTCGAGGAGCGTCCCATTCCTCGGATCGGCGCCGGCGAGATGCTGCTCAAGGTCAAGGCGAGCGGTATCTGTGGCAGCGATCTCATGGAATGGTATCGGCGTGACAAGGCGCCGCTCGTCCTTGGACACGAGGTCACCGGGGAGATCGCTGCCGTCGGCGACGGGGTGTCGGAGTTCGCGGTCGGCGACCGGGTGATGGCCTCGCATCATGTCCCCTGCAATGTCTGCCGCCATTGCTTGCGCGGCAACCACACGGTGTGCGAGACGCTCCGGCGAACTCATTTCGATCCAGGCGGCTTCTGCGAATACCTTCGACTCGAGCCCGTCCACGTCGACCGCGGAGTCTATCGCCTTCCTGACGAGGTCACGTTCGAGGACGGGACCTTCACCGAGCCGCTCGCCTGTGTGCTGCGAGCGTTGCACAAGGCGAGATTCGAAGCGGGATCGACGGTGCTCGTCGTCGGTAGCGGGATCGCGGGACTGCTCCACATTCAGGCGGCTCGTGCCCTGGGAGCGGGTCGAGTCGTGGCGGTGGATCTGCTCGAGGGCCGGCTCCAGGCGGCGCTTCGTCTCGGAGCCGATGACGCGATTCCCGCCGGCGCCGATGTCCCCGCCCGCCTGCGCGCCATCAATGACGGCCGCCTCGCCGATCTCGTCATTGTCAGCGCCGGAGCCCTGGCGGCCATCGATCAGGGCCTGCAATCGGTCGAGCGCGGCGGCACGGTTCTCCTCTTTGCTCCCACCGAGCCCGGCGGCAAGATGTCCCTCTCGGTGAACGACGTCTTCTTTCGCAACGACATCACCATCACCACCTCCTATGCCGGGAGCCCCGCGGACCTGGTGGCCGCGCTCGAGCTGATCCGTGCCGGGCGGGTACGGGTCGGGGAGATGGTGACTCACCGCCTCGGTCTGGCCGAGATCGGACGCGGGTTCGCTCTGGTGGCCGAAGGACGCGAGTCGATCAAGGTCATCATCGAGCCGGAGCGGTAGCGCGATGCCGACGCCGCCGGAGGGGGGCGGGCTGGAGCTCGCGTGATGCATCTCGGTTCATGCTTGCTCGGGTTTCTCCTCGCCTCGGGAAGCCGAATGGCAACCCGACCGGCCGTCCGATGCTGCGAGCCACTTTCCTCGATCACACAAGCTACGGGGTGCAGCCGACCTGGGTAAACGAGAAGCTCCTCTTCATCCAGGCCTGGTGGGGGCGGATCGAGGCCACCGAGCTCCTGCTCGACATCGAAACCGGAAAGCCGGTGACGATCGAGAACGCAAACTTCATCGAGTTCACCGGGCCCTGCGCCGGGAACGAGGATCCGCGGTGATGCCGTGTGGGCCGGAGGGCCCAATCGCGGGTGTGACGCAGATAACTCGGACCGGTGTAACGGGTTCACAACGCTCCCCCAACCGGAGAGGCCATTTTTCCAACCCAACCCCTTGTATTGGCGCTACTTGACTCGGAACTTGAGGCCCGGCATGCTGGTTGCAGTAGTTGGCGGACGGTGTGTCGCACCGTGGCGGGAGGCGCCTTTGGCCCCGCCTCCGCTCGTGGCCCCAGTAGGAGGGAACGTCATGTTCAAGCACTTGGCTCCCCCAATGCGGTGGAATGCGATCGCGACGACGCTCGTGGCGGCAATCCTGGCGGTCGCGGTGGCGGTTTCACCCGCCACGGCGGACCACGGGAAGTCGCGCGGGCGGAATGCGCATCGTGGCGATCACAACCGTGGCGATCAAAGGATCCTCTATCGGGATCGCGGGGATCGCGATGACCATGGCGATCGCAAGATCGTTTATCGCGACCGTGACTATCGCGGCGATCGCTATTCCTATCGATACCGCGACCGCGACCATTGGTATCCTTTCCGGTACTCCAATTGGCGCGGGCCGGTGTGGGAGAAGCGTTGGGCGCGGCGTCAGCCGATTTGGGCGTCGGCGCCGACGCGGGTCTACTATTACGAGCGTAGGCCTTACTTCTTCCACTCCGGGTTCGATGTCTTCTTCGGTGGAGACGGGTTCTTCCTCCAGGTAGGAAACTTCGCGCCTCGCGGCTATGTCTACTACGATCCAACATGTCATCTCGATTTCAGTACCCTGAGTGCCTACCGTCTGCACCTCCATCATCACCATCACCCGGCGCTCATCGATGTGGTGGTCATCGACCATCCCTACTACGACGAGTACCATCCGGTGTACGTGTATGATGACTGTGGCTACGACTACTGGGATGACTAATCTCTGATCTCGTCCATTCGCGGGTATGCTCGGGCGCCCGGCCACCGCCGGGCGCTCGTTTCATTGGAGGCTATCGGCGGGTGACGGTGCGGGCTCCCGTATCGACCGCGGCGCGCACCGCGGCAAGGTGATCGGGAGTCGTTCCGCAGCATCCTCCGACGATCCGGGCGCCGGCGCGCATCCAGTCCATCGCATGACGAGCGTATTCGGTGGGAGTCACGTCCTCGGTGAATTCCCAGCCCTCGGCGGCATGTGGAAATCCGATGTTGGCGTAAGCGCCGAACGGGACGGAGTCGGTAAGCCTGCGCAACTCCTGCACCACCCGATCAGTCGTAGCCACCGGCGTGCAGTTGACGAGGATCGCGGCGACCTCCTCGTCCAATAGCGCTGCCACGAGCTCCGCCACCGAACCGCCATCGAACACTCGCCCGCGGGCATCGGCGGCGAAGCTGGCAAGCACCGGAAGCCCGGTGGCCCGTCCCGCACGGACCGCCGCCACCGCCTCCCGCTGCGTGTTCATGGTCTCGACCAGAAGGGCGTCGGCACCTGATCGAGCCAGATTCTCCGCATGCTCGGCATGTTCTCGCGCCAGGGTGGAGTCGTCGGGCACGAGATCGGGACGGTAGCAATCCTCGAGCGGCGCCATCGATCCCAGGACCAGAGCTCGAGCCGGCTCCGCCGCGGAGACCCTCTCTTCCGCCGCCTGGCGCGCGAGCCGCACGGCGACGGCGGTCAGCTCGGCGGCCCGGCTTCCCGCTCCCACCTTGCCGAGGGCGCGGCGAGTGGTGCGGAAGGTGTTGGCGGTGAGGAGGTCGGCTCCGGCCCGCACACAGTCCCTATGGATGGCGAGGATCGCTTCCGGATCGGCGCTGAGAGCCTGCGAGGACCACGCGGGGAGCGGTGTCGGGACGCCGCGGCGTTTGAGCTCGGTGCCCATGGCGCTGTCGAGGACGAGCACCTGAGCCGCGGCGAGACGCTCGGTGACCACCGAATCCATGGCACCGAATTGTATCAGCCGTTACTCGCCGCCGGGGCCGGCGGTCTTGTACAGAGAATCGATGAGCGGTCTGTACTTTTCGCCGATGACCTTGCGCTTGAGCTTCATGGTGGGCGTGAGCTCGCCGGTGCCGATGGAGAAGTCATGATCGACGAGGGCGATCTTCTTCACCCGCTCATATGGAGCGAAGTCGGTCGAGTTCCGGTCCACTTCCGCTTGCATCATCTCGACGATCTGGGGATGCCTGCAGAGCTCGGCATCCGTTCGGGCCTGGATGCCGTTCTTTTGGGCGTAGGACCGCAGGGAGTCGAAGTCGGGCACGATCAAGGCAACCGGGAACTTGCGCTGATCGGCGATCATCACCACCTCGGCGACGTAGGGGCTCTCCTTGATCCGGTTTTCGATCGGCTGGGGAGCGATGTTCTTGCCGCCTGCCGTGATGATGAGATCTTTCTTGCGATCGGTGATGGTGATGTAGCCGTCGTCGTCGATCGTGCCGATGTCGCCGGTGCGGAACCAACCCTCGTCATCGATCGCTTCCTGGGTCGCCATTTTGTCGCGGTAGTAGCCGAGCATGACGTGGCGCCCGCGGGTGAGGATCTCGCCGTCGGTGTCGATTCTCACGTCGACACCCGGAATCGGCCGGCCCACCGTGCCCAGGCGGGTGTTCCCCGCCGTGTTCACGGTAATGACCGGCGAAGTCTCGGTGAGACCATAGCCTTCGAGGATGGTGAAGCCGCACGAATAGAAGAAGCGCCCGACCGCCGGAGAGAGCGGCGCCCCTCCGGAGATCAGGATCCGCACCCGGCCGCCGAACTGCTGGTGGATTTTTTTCCAGACCAGTTGTTTGGCCACCAGGCAGCGGACGATCGCATCGGGGGTGAGGGGGCGGTTGCGGAGCCGCTTCTCCGCCGCGTTCCATCCGACTTCGGTCGCCCAGGCAAAGAGCTTCTGTCGGGTTGGAGAGGCGCCGCTCACCTTTTGCATCACCTTGGCATGCACCTTCTCGAAGAGACGAGGGACCCCGATGATGACCGTCGGCCGCACCTCCGGCAGGTTGATCACCACCTTCTCCACCGACTCGGCATAGGCGATGGTTGTTCCGCAGTGGAAGAGCGAGAACTGCCCGGCCATACGTTCCAGGATGTGGCTCAGAGGCAGGAATGAAAGGCTGATGTCCCCCTGTCCGAAGCCGATGATCTTGGTCACCGTCATCACGTTCGAGACGATGTTGTCGTGGGTGAGCATCACCCCCTTGGGGACGCCGGTGGTGCCCGAGGTATAGATGATGCTCGCCACCTCCTCCGGAGTCGCCGACAGACCGAGCTCACGGTGGCGATGGGGGGCGGTGCGGGCGAAATCGTCGCCGCGGCGCATGAGTCCCTCGAGGACCATGGCCTGCACCGAATCTCGGACCGGCGGGTCGAAGACGATGACATGCGCCAGATCAGGGAGATTCGCCCGAGTCTGCTCGAGCTTGTCCAGCTGGGCCTGGGTCGAGGCGAAAGCGATCTTGGCCCCGGAGTTCTTGAGCTGGTACTCGACTTGATGCGGGAGCAAGGTCGGATAGATGGGGACGGTGATGGCGCGCGCGGTGAGGATGGCGAAATCGGCGATCGCCCACTCGAGCCGGTTCTCGGAGAGGAGGGCGACGCGATCCCCGGGGGCGATCCCGAGCGAGAGAAGGCCGAGGCTCGTCCGCTCCACCCGGCGGGCGAACTCACGGTGCGATACATCGTGGTAACGACCGTCGCGCTTGAACTGGAAGGCGTTCGGCTTGCGATAGCGGTCGATGGCGTTGAAGTAGAGGTGGTTGAGGGTGGTGATCTCCATGCTCTGGGTGCTCCCTGCCTCCGGTCCTACCATGTCATTCTGACTCAAATCAAGCGGGGACTGATCGGCGGCAGGGGTTGAGCTGCCAGGCAACTCGGGCGCAGGGGTTGAACTGTCCGGCATCGGTCGTTTAACGTGCTCCAGGCTGCTTGCCGGGCCGAGGTCCAGGGAGTGGGCAGCCGGGGGATTGCCGGCCTGTGTTTCTAGCTTCTCGGGTGGCATTGGAGTTGACGCGAGTGCATTTCCCCGCAGAGGCCGAGGAGGGAATCCGACTCTTTAACGAGGGCTTCTACTTCGAGGCGCACGATGTGCTCGAAGAGGTGTGGATCGGCCGCACCGGACGCGAAAAGGTCTTTTACCAGGGACTCATCCAGGTGGCGGTGGGGTTGTACAAGATCGCCGTCGGCAATCAGGGCGGCGCGGTGAGCCTGCTCAACAAGGGGCTCGACAAGCTGAAGGCGGTGCGCGATATCGATTCGCCGCTCGACCTCGAGCGTCTGATCCGCGAGACGGAATCGGTTCTCGTCCGGGTCAAGGAGCTGGGGCAGGTCCATATCGCAGACTTCGATCTGGCCGCGGCGCCGCGGGTCCATCGGCGGTCGGAAGCTCCGCCGTCGAGTCCCTGAGTCGACACAACTCGGGTGGCAATCAGGAAGCAAGGCCATCATCTAATGTCTCCGGCTCGGGAATGCGGCGGCGATGCCGCACCCGGCGGGAGAAGCGATAGAGGAGACGATTCGATGGCGACACAACTCAAGGTGGGTAGCAAGGCCCCTGACTTCAAGCTCACGTCCCACAAGGATGCTCCGGTCTCGCTCAGCGACTACGCCGGAAAAAGGAGCGTCATCCTTGTCTTCTATCCCCTCGACTTCAGCCCGGTTTGCAGCGTTCAGATTCCCGACTACCAGTCGCGATACGGCGAGTTCAAGAAGCACAACGTCGAGATCATCGGCATCAGCCGGGACAGCCTCTATGCCCACAAGGCATGGAGCAAGGAGCTTGGGGGCGTCGATTTCCCGCTCCTCGCCGACGTCACCAACGAAGTCGCCAAGAAGTACGGGGTTTACATGCCCGATAAGGGCATCAACGGGCGCGCCATCTTCGTTATCGACAAGAACGGGGTGATCCAGAAGATCCATGAGGAGGCTGAGCTCAAGGATCGCCGTACGGCCGAGGAGCTGCTCGAGATGGTGGCCGGTCTGCCGGTATAGCGGCAGACCGATCCATCCCGACCCTGATTCGCCGCCGCCGACCGACGCCTGACGGCGCTCGACCGGCGGCGGCGTCTCGCATCGAGATCTCGACCGGGGCCCCCCTCGGTGAAACCGGAGACCAGGCGCCGCGCCCTTCGCCTTTCGATCCTCGACGGCTGCGCCTATTCGTTCATGGTGGGCGGAGCCGAATCCTTCCTGAGCGCCTTCGCCGTCTTCCTGGGCGTCCCGGCTGCACGCATCGGATACCTGTCCTCGGTCCCCCAACTGGCGGGCGCCGCCGGACAGCTCCTCGTTCCCGCCGGACTCCGTCTGTTTCGAGGCCTCAAGCCCTGGGTGGTTTCGCTCGCCTACGTGCAGGCGGCGGTGCTCACCACCACCGCCTTCGTTCCGCGGTTGGGGATCTCCCCCTTCTGGCCGCTGCTCCTCCTCCTCGCCGGTTACTGGATGGTCAACCTGGCGATCGGCCCGGCATGGAATCGGTGGATGGCCGCTCTCGTCCCGGCGGCGAGGCGAGCCGCCTTCTTCTCGCCTCATCATGCCGGTGCCTGCGCTCTGGTCACTCTCCCACGCCGTGCCCTACCTCATGCTCTTGCAGGTCTTCTCCGGCGCCGCCTGGGCCGGCTTCGAGCTTTGCCAGCTCCTTCTCTTCTACGATCTTGTCGAGGAGAGGCGACTCTCCGATGTCTTCAGCGTCTACGGAGTGGTGAACGGGGTGGGTCAGGTTGCCGGCACCGCGATCGGCGCCTTCGAGCTCCGCCACCCCCTCCTCCTCCCCGGCCACGGCTATGCCGAGGTCTTCCTTTTGTCCTCCGTGGTGCGAGTGCTGCCTCTTCTCACGCTTCGTGGCGTCTTGCGGCGCTTGGCTCTCCGCCGCCGTGCGCCGCGTGAATTCTTCCTTCGAGTCGTCGGCTTGCTCCCGGATTGGGGGAGCTTTGCGCATCCCCTCGGCTGGCGACCGAGGCCCCGTCGAGAGTCTCGAAATCTGGGTGGAGGCCCCCGGCAGCCATAGAACGCTCGTCTCGCTCCGCAAAACGCATCGAAAGAGCGGGGAATTCGGCGCTCGATCTTGGGGGATCCCGCCCGGATCGAGGTCCTCGAAGAAGCGATCGCGTCCGCTAAGTTGCGCTGGAATCGTCATCAGGAGCTCCTGCTTTCCATGGCACGGGGAGTGCTCAATGGAGATGACGTGCGGGGAGGATCGGCGCCCTCAGGGGCCTGCGGGCGATTGCCCATCGGCCAGGAGAATTGACCGACCAGTCCGCAGGGAGCCCGGGGTGGAATCGTTGCACATCCTCTTTCAGATCGAGGCTATCGAAAGCGCTCTCCATGACACTCAGGGCGGCGACGCCACGGAGAGACAGGCCGAGATCGACCTTCTGCTTGAACAGCTTCCCCAATCTCTCCGCGACCAGTACCGCTGGCTTCGCACCTGGACGTTCTACCCCCTTGCCCGCCTGCGCAATCGCGCCTGCACCGGATGCGGCGGAACCTACCCCGAGAAGCATGCGTTCGTGGTGACGAACGAGCCTCGGGTGACCTACTGCGAGCACTGTCTCCGCATACTCGTCCTCCGTGATCTCGCTCTCGTAGCGTGACCGCGGACCTCGAGCTCACCTCGAATCCCACCGGCAATTCGTCTCTCGGGCTGCGCGATTTGGCGCAATTCTTTGCCAGCCGTGGATGCGAAGCGCAAATCCACTTGCAGCAAACGACGATTTGGTTGAGACCGAGCTGGTCGCTATCCTATACTTGCCTTGTCATGTCGAGGGCGCGGATGCCCTCTCCTAGA
>JBIOUT010000333.1:0-2583 GCA_044867365.1 Candidatus Eiseniibacteriota bacterium
TCGCCGCCGGTGATCGCCCGTTGCTCGCCACCAAGAGCCGCTACTTCCGCGATCTCGATCTCCTGGCGAGCGACGGGTTGGTGCGGCCCTTCGCTCGCGACCGGCATGGATTCGTCCTCGGTGACGGAGGAGCCGCCCTCGTCCTCGAGCCGATCGAGCGAGCGGTGCGGCGCGGCGCCGAGCCGATCGCGATCTATCGTGGCGGCGCCTTCAATCAAGAGGCCTGGAAGGTGACCTTGCCCCGACCCGACGCCGCGCTCTATGCCGAGGCCATCGCCGGGGCATTGGTCAGGGCGCAGGTTGAGGCGGAGACGATCGATCTCCTCGTTCCGCACGGGGTGGCGACCGGAGTCGGCGATGCTTACGAAGCTCGATGCCTGCGAAGCGCCTTCGGTCATGCGCTCGATGAGGTACCGGTCCTCGCCCTCAAGGGGGCGATCGGTCACAACCTCGGCGGCTCGGCGTTGAGCGAGCTCGCGATCGGGCTCCTGGCGCTCGTGGCCGGCGAGGTTCCGCCTTCCCCGGGATGCGACAACCCTGATCCTGATCTCGGGATCGAGCCGGGAAAGATGAGGGGGCCGCGGCCGATCCGGCATCTCCTCAAGTGCGCGAACGGTTTCGCCGGCTTCAACGCTGCCGCGGTGTTCTCCGCTCGGTAGTCGGCCGGCGTGCGCTCCGGCGGCACGCGCACATCGGCCCTGGCAACTTAATCCAAGCCTCCAAAGCTCGCGCCGATGAGTACATAGAACCCAAATACAAGGAGCCCGGCCACCCCGAGCGCGAAGAATGCCGTTGCCGTCGCATCGATTCGTTGCAAAGTCAGACTGTGAAGCGACGAGAGCGCCAAGGCGCACCGATTACCGCGGATCGCTCCGAACACCGAATCTCCCACGATGTACGCTTGGGGACGATCATCGAACACGAGGACCGCTCCCTTCGTGTCCACGGCTGCGGCAACCCATCCCCGCAGCACCGATAGCGGCACCGGTTTCAAATCCTCATCCGGAACCAAGATGTGGTGAAGTCTCGTTGAGTTGCCATCGCCTGGCCGGCTGGGAGGCTTGCTCAACAGGCAATTGCGATTTTGCGTAACAACCTGCGAGTAGAACCGTCAGGATGCCGAAGAGGAGCTCGCTTCGTACCCCATCCCACATCATCGAGTCACCGCGGCGGGTTCCAGGATCACTGACTCCGCAGCGCCTCGACGACCTCGAGCCGCGCTGCGCGCCGACCGGCGTAGAGCGCGGCGATGACCGCGCTCACCACCGCAAGCCCGAAGGCGAAGGCCATCACCGACGGCACGAGATCGCAACCTCCGACATAGGGCCGGGTCGATCCGGGCGGTGAGGGAAAGATAATCCCAACCCGGGTGATGATGGCGGCGATCACCGCCCCCAGGGTGAGACCGGCCGCTCCCCCCGCCACGCCGAGAATGAAGCCTTCGAGCGCGATCTCCCCTACCACACGCCGCGGTCCGGCCCCCATCGCCATCACCGTCCCGATCTCACGGGTGCGCTCGAGGACGCTCATCGACATGATGTTGGCGATCGAGAGAACGACGATCGTGGCGATGATCACTTTGATGACATCGAGCTCGCGCCGAAAGAGCGCCACCACCTGATTGTGGAAAGTGGCGAGCGACGGCCAGGTGACAAGCTCGAGCGGCCGCCCGGCGAAGCGGCTTCTCAGCGCATCGGCGACCCGATCGGTCTCTTCGGTGTCATGGAGCAGGACGACGACCCGATGGCAGCCGGGCCACACGAGAAGCTGGCGCGCCACGGCGAGCGGCGTCTTGAGCACCCAATCGTCGTAGGCTTGAAGGCCCCCCTCGAAAACACCCGCGACCTCGACGTCGATGGCGTTGAAGCCTCCGTCGACGGTTTGCGCCAATAGCACCGAGCTCGCCCCCGCCCCCACTCCCAGCTTTGCCGCGAGCCCGCGACCGAGAATCACCGCCGGTCGCTCGCCTTGGAGCGGCTCACCCTCGATGATCTTGATCTGAGTCGAGAAGCGAGCCTCGTCGCCGGGAGCCACTCCCTCGCCGAGAAACGATACCGCGCGGCCGCCGGCCTGAATGAGTCCCGAGAAGTCGAGACGTGCGGTCGCGCCCTCGATCTCGGGGATACGCCCGAGCTCCGCCACCAGTGAATCGGCTTCGCCGCCACGCATGGCGAATGTCCACGGCTCGCGCTCATGTCCGGCGCCGTAGCCGGCGCGCATGATCTGGAGATGGCCGTGGCGGCCGCGAATCGCATCTTCCCGCAACGCCCCGAAGATGTCGTAGATGATGCCACCGTTGACGACGAGGGCCGCGGCTCCGGCGGCGATGGCGAGCAAGCTGAGCGAGGTCCGGCGCCGGTTGCGAAACACATTACGTAAGGCGAGCCGGAGGGTGAGCATCTACTCGACGAGCCTCCCGTCGATGAGACGCACCGCCTGCCGCGCCCGACGCACGACCGCCGGATCATGCGTGGCGACGACGACCGCTGTCCCTTCGCCGCTCGCTCTCCCCTCGAGAAGCTCGACGACCGCCTGACCCGCGGCGGAGTCGAGATTGCCGGTCGGCTCGTCGGCAAGCACGAG
>JBIOUT010000334.1:0-11881 GCA_044867365.1 Candidatus Eiseniibacteriota bacterium
CGCCGAGTTCGAGCACAAGACGATCGTCGAGCGCACGAAGGTCGGGATGGAGAAGAAGGCGAAGGGGGGCGTCTTCGTCGGCGGGCACGTTCCCTTCGGTTATCAGCTAGACCCCGAGAAGGGTCTCATCGTGCACCAGGAGGAGTCGGTGATCGTCAAGAGGATGTTCAAGATGTACGCCTTCGGGATGGAGGGCGTGCACACGATCTGCAACCGGCTCAACGAGGCCGGTCATCGGAAGCGAAGCGGCAAGAAGTGGGACCGGCGGGTGATTCTTCACATCCTCCGGAACCCGATCTACGTCGGCAGACTCCGCTGGCGCGAGGTCGTCCATGAGGGCCACCATGAGCCCATCGTGTCCCCGGCCCTCTTTGACAAAGTGAACGGCGTGCTGAAGGAGCGGGTGGCGGACCTGAACGGCCGGCGATGGCACAACAACGACGAGCGACTCCTCACGGGCGTCATTCGGTGCGCCCGCTGCAGCTCCCACATGTTCGGAGGTGGCGCCAAGAAGAAGGGCAAGTACTTCCCCTACTACGTGTGCTCCAAGCGCATGAGCACCCACGACTGCGATCAGGACTACGTCCGGGCGGACTACCTGGAAGCGGCGATCATCCAGGACGTGAAGGCGATGTTCCGCGATCATCGGTTCATCACCAAGATCTGGGAGGAAGCGAACCTCCGGCTCGCGGCCGAGCGACCGGACGTCGAGAAGGAGATCGCCAACGTGGAGGCTGGGGTCGCGGGCACCTGCTCGCGTCTCGACCGCTACTACGAGGCGTTTGAGAAGGGCTCGATGAAACCCGGAGTCTGTGGGTCTAAGGTCGAGGAACTGAACGCCCGTCTAAGGGAACTCGAAGCCGAGCTCGGGAAGCTCCGAACCCGCCGCCAGCAGCTTGAGCTTCCCTCCCTTGACAGGGAGATGGTCACGGCGCTCATGGACGACTTCGAGAACGTCATGGCCTCGGGAACGAACCCACAAAAAAAGCACCTCCTCCACCGGGTAGTGAAGAAGGTGCTCGTTCGCGATCGCCAGACCGTCGAGGTGTGGTACGCGTTACCGTACCCTAGCCGCCTCGAGGACCGGCACATTTGGCTCCCCGGGTAGGACTCGAACCTACAACCTTGCGGTTACGAGTTGCCCCGACCTTTCGGACGGGCTCGGACTATCTCTTCACCCACGAAGGGTGCTGGGCGCTTCGCCGCCGGTCATCACCGACGGCTACGGCCTTTCGGCCTAGTCTCTGCACGTTCCCCGCGTCACCGCACCGCGGGGCTTCGCTCAGGATTACCTTGCTTCGCGCGAGCCAACAGGCGCTCGCCACCGAAGTTTAGGCTCCCCTGAATTCACCCAGTTTTTCAACCGCGGTTTCCCGCGGAAGCTGCGTTTCGCGTGGCCTCGAGCAACAACGTCACTCAGCCACGCCGTTCACAGCCGCTTGCTCTACCATTGAGCTACCGAGGAGTAGCCTTTGCGACTGATCGTCACAGTCGCGACCAAACATTATATTGAACTTGCAGCCAGAATCAAGAACTTCCCCGCCGAGCGCGGCCTTTACCTCGCCGAGGCCGCAAACGCGGCAAGCGCCGCGGCGATGATCGGGCCCGATCCGACGCCCGCCCCCCGTGCCGCGCCATGCGAAAAGAGTGCGATCCCTTCGTACCCGAGCGCGGCGGCGAGCTGGGCGCCGGCGAGCGCCCGATCGAGGGGCTTGTTGTAAAGCCCGAGCCCCGCCCACATCCTCCCGTCAGAAGCGTCCCGTGCCGCCTTCAAATCGGCGAGCACGACATCCTCCTGAGGCGCGTAACACATGGGAACCGCCACATCGATGACCCCGCCGGCGAGCCAGCGGTCCCAGGCCTGACTGCGCTCGCTTCGCGCCCGCGCCGGATCGGGATAGACGGCCGCCGAGATCAGGATCCCCGGACGCACCTGGCGCGCTGCGCCCGCGAGCCGTGACACGACTTCGGTCACCCGATCTTCATTCCACCGCTGCCAAGAGGCCTGGAGACTCTCGGCTTCGCTCGCCCCCAAGTGCGCCCGCGCGGATCGAACATCACGAAGATCGAGCGGATCCACACCATACTTCGATCGAAAAGACGTGCGACTCAATGGATCGTAGCTCTTGAGCATCTTGGGAAGCCGCGCATAGTCGAAGTGCAGCCCCTCCATGGGATAGGCCGCGACGAGCTCGCGCACGACGGCCTCGAGATGCGCCCCGACCTCGGGATGATACGGAGAAAGAAAGTGCCCCTCGATGTCGAGGGCATCGAGGTTATTTCGTCGGAGATTGAGCGTGCTCCGGGGAATTCGCCCTCCGCGCGCCAAGATCCATACGAACCAATCCGGATGGCTGTTTACCAGATGATCGGGGGATCGCGGCCGCTCGGGAGCCGACCAGGCGAGAAAGACGTTGATCCACGCATGAACGCGGAGTCCGCGGGCGTGGGCGATGGCGATCGCCTCGGCGAACGGATCGCGATCAAGATTGCGCTTGCCCAAGAGCTCCTCGGCGCGCGGCACGATCGCCGACGGATAGTAGGCATCCGCGCGCCCCCGCACCTGAATGAACAGATCGGTGAAGCCGGCGGAATCGGCCCAGGCGATGGTGTCTGCCAGGTGACGCGGCTCGGCGAGATCGCTCCGCACGACCCAGAGCGCGCGAGGAGCAAACGATCTCGGGATCCGCTCAGCGCGGAGAGAGTCCGCGCCCGCCTCAGGACGACCCGCGAACGCCGAGTCGACCCAGCCTTCGCTGACCGAATCCGCTTGAACTATCGCCGTTGAATCGGGGATTCCCGGAATGGCCGCCGGACCGGCCGGAGGCATAGGGACGGGCTCGGGAGGACGGGGCCGCTGCTCGCGGCCGCCGGACGCGCACTGCACACAGGCGAGGACGAGAACGACGGCCGCTACCGCGCGCAGGCGCAAGGATCGCCGCCCCGAGCCATCAGCCTTCCCGCGACGACTTCTGCCGCCCGCCGCCCGACTTGCGGGTGGCCTGAGTTCGCTTCTCATGAATGGCGCCGTGGGTCCGCGGCCCGGCGGCGATGCGCTCTTCCTTCCGGCGCTGCTTCTTGGCCGCCCGCTCGGCGGCCGCCGCCGCTTCTTCGCTCTCGGGCTCGGTCGTCGGGGCGACGTCCTCGCTCTTCTTACCCTTGCGGAGCCCCTTGCCCTTGGCCTTCTTGCCGTCGCCCTTCGCCTCCTTGATCACCTTGCGCTCGACGAGCTCGAGTATTCCGATCTCGCCCGAGTCGCCCGGCCGGGTACCGAGGCGATAAATCCGCGTGTAGCCGCCAGGGCGGGTGGCGAATCGCGGGGCGATATCATCCATGAGCTTCTTAGCCACGTCCTCGCTCTGCACATAGGAGGACACCCTACGCCGCGACGCGAGCCCTCCGCGGCGCGCCGTCGTGATCAGACGCTCGGCGACGGGCCGCGCCTCCTTGGCCTTGGCGATGGTCGTGGTCACCCGCTCGTGCTCGAAGAGCGAGGTGACGAGATTCCTGAGCATCGCCCGGCGGTGGCTGGCCGTTCGGCTGAGCTTGCGCCCCTGGCGGTTGTGTCGCATGGCCCGGTCCTTTCGAATGCTCGCTCGGCGACCTGCCGGCGCGTCTGCGGCTCGTGCCGTGATTACAGCCCCAGATACTGCTCCTGCTTCTCCTCGATCTTGGGCTCGAGATAGGGCTTCACATCCATGCCGAACCGGAGCCCCATCTCGGAGAGGACGTCGGCGATCTCGCGCAGGGACTTCCGGCCGAAGTTGCGGTACTTGAGCATCTCGGCCTCGGACTTCTGCACCAGTTGCCCGAGAGTCTTGATCTCGGCAGCTCGCAGGCAGTTCGACGAACGAACCGAGAGCTCGAGCTCCTCGACGCTCTTCTCGAGAAGCCCGCGGATCTTCGCCGCCTCTTCGTCTTCCGTCCCTTCCTCGACGACCTGTGGCTCCTCCTCGAAGTTGATGAACAGGCTGAAGTGATCCTTGAGGATCTTGGCCGCGTGTGCCACCGCATCGATCGGCGCCACCGACCCATCCGTCCACACCTCGAGAATCAGCTTGTCGAAGTCGGTCCGCTGGCCGATCCGGGTGTTCTCGACCGTGAAGTTGACCCGCTCGATCGGCGAGAACTGCGAGTCGACCGAGATGACCCCGATCGGACGCTCGACGTTCGCATGCTGCTCCGCCGCCACGTATCCTCTCCCGGGGGCGATCTCCACATCGACGAGGAGCTCCGCCTCTTCGTTGAGAGTGGCGATGTGGAGCTCGGGGTTGAGCACCGTCGCCGAGGGGTCGATTTCCATGTCACTGGCGCGAACCTCCCCCTTGCCGCGCTTCTCGAAATGGCCGCGGACGGGGCCGTCGCCGGTGAACTTGAAACGCATCTTCTTCAGATTGAGGATGATCTGGGTCGTGTCCTCGAAGACACCGGGGATCGAGGTGAACTCGTGCAACACCCCGTCGATGCGAACGGCGGTTACCGACGCTCCCTGGAGCGAGGAGAGGAGAACCCGCCGTAGCGAATTGCCGATCGTCATGCCAAAACCGCGCTCGAGAGGCTCGATGAAGAACCTCCCGAAGCGGTCGGTCATCGTCTTCTCCTCGACCTCTACGCGCTTCGGCATTTGAAGCGGCTTCCACTTCATGTCTCTATGCCTCCATCCTGAACTATTCCGCTCTACTTGGAGTAAAGCTCGACAATGAGCTGCTCTTGGACCGGAATCTGAATGTCCTCACGACCGGGCATCATCCGCACCCGGCCCGACATCTTCTCGCTGTCGAGCTCGAGCCATGCGGGGACGCCGCGACCGGCGCGCTTCTCGAGCGCGCCGACAATCTGGGGGATCTTCCGCGACTGTTCGGCGACCGCCACCTGGCTGTTGGCAGCCACGAGGGCGGAAGGGATGTCGACGATGCGGTTGTTCAACATGATGTGGCGATGCCGGACCAGCTGCCGGGCAGCGGCGCGCGAGGTGGCGAATCCGAGGCGGTAGACCACGTTGTCGAGTCTCCGCTCGAGGCTCTGGAGCAGGTACTGCCCGGTCACTCCAGTCTGCCGCGCGGCGTCGGCGAAATAGTTGCGGAACTGGCGCTCGCGCGCCCCGTAGATCCGCTTCGCCTTCTGCTTTTCACGCAGCTGGACGCCGTAATCGGACTCCTTGGCCCGCCGATCCTGGCCGTGCTCGCCCGGCGGATAAGCCCGCCGCTCGATCGGGCACTTGTCGGTTTCGCACTTGGTGCCCTTGAGGAAGAGCTTGACCCGCTCTCGCCGGCAGAGCCGGCAGACGCTACCCGTATACCTTCCCATTCAGATTCGAACCTCCCGGTAAATCTTCGCGCTCAGACTCGCTCCCCGCCTCACCTCGATCAGATTCGCCATCAAACTCGCCATCGACCCCGCATCAAACTCGGCGCCGCTTGGGCGGCCGGCAGCCGTTATGCGGGATCGGGGTGACGTCGCGGATCGCGGCCACTTCGAGCCCCGCCGCCTGCAAGGAGCGAATGGCCGCCTCGCGACCCGCTCCCGGACCCTTCACCCACACCTCGACCCGCTTCATCCCCAATCCCAGCGCCTCGCGCGCGCACTGGTCGGCGGCCACCTGAGCGGCGAAGGGAGTCGACTTCTTCGACCCCTTGAACCCCGCCTTGCCGGCGCTCGACCAGCTCACCACCCCTCCGGACTCGTCGGTGATGGTGACGATCGTGTTGTTGAACGTCGCCTGGACATGGGCGACGCCGTTGACCGCCGCACGCTTCTCGCGCTTCTTCTTGGTCTTCGTTTTGGCCTTCGCTGCCACTCTTCACTCCCTAGGTCGCCGCACCGTCGCACAGCGCCGTGATTACTGCCGCCGTCCCACCGGCACCGGATCAGGTCGCCGCCGGGGCCTCGGTCTTGCGCTTGGTGGCACCGACCGTCCGCTTCGGCCCCTTGCGGGTCCGGGCGTTGGTCCGGGTGCGCTGGCCGCGCACCGGCAGCCCCCGCCGGTGGCGAAGCCCTCGATAGGACCCGATGTCCATGAGGCGCTTGATGTTCATGGAAATCTCGGTCCTCAGGCTTCCTTCGACCTTGAACTGGCTCTCGATGACATTGCGGAGCTTGGCGGTGTCCTCCTCGCTCAGGTCCTTGACCCGCGTGTCGGGACTGACCCCGGTCTGAGTCAGGATCTTGCGCGCGGTGGAATCGCCGACCCCGAAGAGATAGGTGAGCGCCACCTCGATCCGCTTGTTGCCCGGCAGGTCAACGCCCGATATACGCGCCAATGTCCATCTCCTTGTCCAACTCTCCGTGCGAGCGCTCAGCCCTGGCGCTGCTTGTGGTTGGGGTTCCGCTTGCAGATGATGCGGACCACCCGCTTCCGGCGAACGAGCTTGCAGTGCTCGCACATCTTCTTGACCGATGCTCTGACTTTCATGGCTCTACTCGTGTTCGGGGACCGGCCTCTACTTGTACCGGTAGATGATCCGCCCCCGATTCAGATCGTACGGCGAGAGCTCGACGGTCACCTTGTCGCCCGGCAGGATGCGGATGAAGTGCATGCGCATCTTACCCGAGATATGGGCGAGCACCTTGTGCCCGTTTTCCAGCTCCACCCTGAACATGGCATTGGGCAGGGGCTCGACGACCGTCCCCTCGACTGTCACTCCTTCCTGCTTGGCCAAATCGTCTTCTTTCTCGCTCTGAACCGGGCGGCTTTCCGCCCGCGGCCGGCGGCCGGAGCGGCGCTCAACCGGTCTGGGTGAGCACCTCCGGACCGTTCTCGGTGATCGCCACCGTATTCTCGAAATGGACCGACAGCGACCGGTCGGCGGTCACCACCGTCCACTGGTCATCGAGGGTGACGACTCGCCAATCGCCGACGTTCACCATGGGCTCGATGGCTAGCACCATTCCCGCAACCAGCGGTTCGCCGGTTCCGGGGCGGCCATAGTTGGGTACCTGGGGCTCCTCGTGCAGGCGCTCGCCGATGCCGTGGCCGACGAGATCGCGCACCACCGAATAGCCCGACTTCCGCACAAATGTCTCGACCGCATGGCCGATATCGCCCACCGTGTTGCCGGGACGAGCGGCGGCGATCCCCCGGCGGAGCGACTCTTCGCCGATCTCGAGGAGCTTGCAGGCTTCCTCGCTCACCTTGCCCACCGCCAAGGTGCGAGCCGCATCGCCGTGATAACCGTTCTTGACCGCTCCGACATCGACACCGACCACATCGCCTTCTTCGAGCTTCCGCTCGTTCGGGATCCCGTGCACCACCTGCTCGTTGATCGACACGCAGATCGAGGCAGGGTATCCGAGATAACCCTTGAACGAGGGCACAGCGCCGCGCTTGCGCATGAGCGCCTCCGCCCGCCGGTCGAGCTCGACTCCGGTGACTCCGGGCACCACCCACTCGCGCATCTCGTCGAGCACCTCGGCCACGATCCGGCATGACGCCCGGATGAGCTCGATCTCCCGCAGCGACCGGATGTGGACGCCTCCCGCCGGAACGGGCATCCGAGCCACCATCAGCTCTTACCCACCGGCTTGAGCCGCATTCGGATATCTCTCGATACGTCTTCGATCGTTCCTGTCCCATCCACCTCGGCCAAGATCGAGCGCCGGCGGTAGAAATCGGCGACCGGCAGAGTCTGGCGGTCGTAGACCTCGAGCCGCTTGCTGATCACATCCTCGGTGTCGTCGGTTCGCCCTTCCAAACTCGCGCGTCCGAGAAGCCGCTTGATGAGCTCCTTCCGGCTCACCTGGATGGAGAGCACCCGATCAATGGTCTCTCCGATCTCCTCCAGCATCTGCTCGAGCGCCTCCGCCTGCTCGACCGTGCGCGGAAAGCCATCGAGCAGGAAGCCTCCGCCCACCCCGTTTTGCAGCCGCTCTCGCACGAGCTCGATCATCACCTCGTCGGGAACGAGCTGCCCGGCGCCCATCAGCCGGCCGGCCTTCTCTCCGAGCGGCGTCCCCTCGGCCACCGCCCGCCGCAAGATGTCGCCGGTCGAGATGTGGGTGAGGCCGTGCTCCTGCTCCAGGAGCCTGGCTTGCGTCCCTTTCCCGCTTCCCGGCGGGCCGAGCAAGATCAGGTTCATCATCCTAGAAGCGCCTGGCCTTGAGCTTGCCGCGCTTCATGAAGCCGTCGTAATGGCGCACGAGAAGATGGGACTCGATCTGCTGCAAGGTGTCGAGCGCCACGCCGACGACAATGAGAAGTCCCGTGCCTCCGAAATAGAACGGCGCCTTGAAACGGTAGATGAAGATGTCGGGCAAGACCGCGATCGCCGCCAGGAAAATGGCCCCCGGCAAGGTGATTCGGGTCAGCACCCGATCGATGTACTCGGCGGTCTTCTTGCCCGGCCGGATGCCGGGAATGAACCCCCCGTGCTTCTTCATGTTATCCGCGAGCTCGGTGGGATCGAGGATGATCGCAGTATAGAAATAGGTGAAGAAGATGATGATGATCGCGTAGAGCACCCCGTAGAAGATCGTATGCGGGGAGAAGATGTTCGCCACCTGAGCCCAGAATTCGTTGTCCCGCAAGAAGGTGGCCAGGGTGCCCGGGAACGCGATGATCGACTGGGCGAAGATGATCGGGATGACACCGGCGGCATTCACTCGCAGCGGGATGTACATGCTGCTCGAGCCGACCATTCGGCGGCCGATGATCCGTTTGGCGTACTGAACCGGGATCTTGCGCTGCGCCTGAGTCATGGCCACCACGGCGGCGATGACGAAAAGCATGACCACGAGGAGGAAGAGGCCCGCAAAGATGTTGAGCTGTCCGCTCATGACCTGCCGGGCGGTATTGACCACATCATTCGGGAACCGTCCGACGATATTGATGAAGATGAGGAGCGAGATCCCATTGCCAATCCCCCGGTCGGTGATCTGCTCGCCGAGCCACATGACGAAGATGGTGCCCGACGTCTGAGTCAGCATCGTCAGAAGGCGGAACGAGAATCCCGGGTTGGGAACGACGGGGGTCGTGCCGTTGGCGGCGCGAAGCCCCTCGAGGAAGATGCAGAACCCGAAGGATTGGACGAGAGCAAGGATGACGGTCGAATAGCGGGTGATCTGGGTGATCTTCTTTCGACCCTCTTCTCCCTCCTTGCGCAGCTTCTCCAGATAGGGGACGACCGACCCGAGGAGCTGCAGGATGATCGACGCATTGATGTAGGGCATGATGCCCAGGGCGAAGATGGTGGCGCGGCTGAGCGCCCCGCCGGCAAAGAGGTCGTAGAGACCGAAGAGCGTCCCCGACTGGGCCTCGAAGAAGGAGCGGAGCGCGTCGCCGTTGATCCCGGGGGTGGGGACGTGGCTTCCCAGGCGGAAGACGCAGAGAAGCCCGGCGGTGAACAGGATCCGCTTCTTGAGCTCGGGGATCCTGAACACGCTCTGGAAGCTCTCTACCAACGCCATGAGATCATCTCGCTCTCGAGTCTCGTCCTACTCTTATCTAGCCCCGCCCCGACACCTGTCCGCCCGCAGCTTCGATCTTGCGCCGCGCCGCTTCACTCGCCGCATCGACCTCGATCACCAGCGATACCGCGAGCTCGCCGCCGCCGAGAAGCTTGATCGGACCCTCGGCCTTGCGCACGAGCCCCTTCGCCTTGAGCTCGGCGGCCGTGACCTTGCTCCCGACGGCAAAGTCGGTGAGATCCCCGACATTGACCACTTGATAGGGGACCTTGGTGAAGTTGGTGAAGCCGAGCTTGGGCACCCGCCGGTGCAGGGGCAACTGCCCGCCTTCCATATAGATGTGAACCTTGCCCTTGCCGGTGCGGGCCTTCTGTCCCTTGGTGCCTCGCCCGCAGGTGCCGCCATGGCCGGAGCCGGTGCCGGTTCCCAGCCGCTTGCGGCGGCGCATAGCGCCGCGAGCCGGTTTGAGATCGCCGAGGTTCATTTCTTGACCTCCTCGACTTTGAGGAGATGGCCCACCTTTTGGATCATTCCCCGGATCTGCGGCGTGTCGTTATGCTCGACGGTCTGATTCAGCTGTCGAATGCCCAGAGCCCGGATGGTTAGCTTCTGGTCGAGCTTCCGTTTGATGGCGCTCTTGACCTGGGTGATCCTGAGCTTCATCTCCGAGTCATTCCCTTCCGTTGGAATTCATACCGGATTCACCGGCTTCACCGCCGCTCCCGGTTGCATCGTTTCCGGCTCCCGTCATGGCGCCCTCGACCGCGGCCGGGGTCACGGTGGCCTTGGCCTTCCGCGGCACGTCGAAGAGCGAATCAACCGTCGTCCCGCGCATCCGGGCGATCGTCCCCGCATCCCGCAGCCCGTGGAGAGCGTCCATCGTCGCCCGCACCAGATTGTGCGGATTGGTGGAGCCCAGACACTTGGTGAGGACGTCCTTCACTCCCGCAGATTCGAGAATCGCCCGCACCACCCCGCCGGCGATGATGCCGGTTCCGGGAGCCGCCGGCTTGAGCAGCACTCTTCCTGCGCCATGATGGCCGACGATCGGATGGGGGATGGTGTTACCGCGGCGCGGGATCTCGGTCATCCGCTTGCGCGCGGACTCCGATCCCTTGCGGATGGCCTCCGACACCTCGTTGGCCTTGCCGAGGCCGACCCCCACTCGGCCGCCCTGATTGCCCACTGCGACGATGGCATTGAAGCTGAAGCGTCGACCACCCTTGACGACCTTGGCGACCCGGTTCACGTGAATGACACGTTCGAGCAGCTCGGGGGTTTCGCCGTCGCCCGCCCGCCCGCGATCGCGATCGCGCATCGGTGGTCCGCCTCGTCGCTGTGCCATGGTTCGTCCTTGCTCCTTTGAATCCCTAGAACTCGAGGCCGCCCTCGCGAGCACCCTCGGCCAACTCCTTGACGTGCCCGTGATAGAGATAGCCGCCACGATCGAAGGCGACCCGTAAGATCCCGTGCTCCTTGGCCCGCTCGGCCAGGAGCTTGCCGACCAATCGGCTGCGCTTGAGCCCGCTCTTTTCGCCGGCGAGCTTGCCTTTCACATCCTTTTCCAGAGTCGACACCGAGACCAGAGTCTTCGCCTGCTCATCGTCGATGATCTGGGCGTAGAGATTCTTGAGGCTCCGGTACACGCTCAGCCGCGGGCGCTCGTTCGTGCCGAGGACCCCCTGCCGGATGCGCTGGTGGCGCCGGGCTCTTCCCTCTCGCCTTTCTGCCGCTAGCGAACGCATCGCCGTATCTCCACTCCGGACTAGGCGGCCCCGGCCGACTTGCCGGCCTTTCTCCGCACCTGCTCGCCTTCGTAACGGATCCCCTTGCCCTTATAGGGCTCGGGCGGACGGAAGGCGCGAATGTTGGCGGCGGTCTGGCCCACTTTCCCCTTGTCGATGCCGGTAAGAGTAATTCGCCCTTGAATGTCCGAACCCTTCGGCACCTCGCACTTGGCGCTGATCCCCTCGGGCACCGGGAAGACGACGGGATGGGAGAATCCGAGCTGCATCTCGAGATTCGGCCCCTTGACCTCCGCCTTGTAACCCGTGCCCACGATCTCGAGGACTCGGGTGAATCCCTCGCTCACGCCGAGCACCATGTTGGCGACGAGCGCTCGCGACAGCCCATGCAGCGCGCTCGCCTTGCGATCGTCTCGCCGGCGGAGGATGGTCGCCGTGCCGTCGGCGACCTGGAGCTCGAAGCCGTCGGGCAGGGTGAAGGCGTTCTCGCCCTTGGGTCCCTTGACCCGCACCGCCCGGCCGTCGCTCGACACCGACACGCCGCTTGGCAAAGTGATCGGT
This sequence comes from Candidatus Eiseniibacteriota bacterium, assembly GCA_044867365.1. GTDB lineage: Bacteria > Eisenbacteria > RBG-16-71-46 > CAVPCR01 > CAVPCR01 > JBIOUT01. The sequence goes on from JBIOUT010000334.1 coordinate 11,709, forward strand.
TTCTTGCCTACCCTCGACATCTCGCTCTCGCTTCCTGGCTTCTCACCGCTACCAGATCGTGCACAGGATCTCGCCGCCGAGACCGGCTTCGCGAGCCTCACGGCCGGTCATGATCCCTCGGGTCGTCGACAGGACCGACGTCCCCAGGCCGCCGAGCACCCGCGGGATCTCGC
>JBIOUT010000335.1:0-4014 GCA_044867365.1 Candidatus Eiseniibacteriota bacterium
ATCGACATCGGAGTGAGGGTGGCGGTCGCCGAGACGGCCGAAGAATCTGCAGCCGGTGAAAAGGTCGGGGCCGACGAGAAGGCGATGGTCAACGAGGCGACGGCGGGGGACCTGGCCGCCCATCGCGAGGAGATCCGCGGCGCGATGCGACGGATCCGGCGACTGCGGCCCGGGGAGTCCGATAACTTCTCGGTCAATGAGCAGACCGCGCTGACCAATATGTATCGTCAGATCACTTCCGGGGTGTATGCGGGCGGCATCGGCATCGCCGGCATCGCTCTCCTGGTGGGCGGCATCGGCATCATGAACATCATGATGGTGTCGGTCGTCGAGCGGACCCGCGAGATCGGTGTGCGCAAGGCGATCGGCGCCCCCCGCCACACCATCCTCGGCCAGTTCCTGACCGAGGCGGTGATCCTCTGTCTGGTGGGCGGGGTCATCGGGGTGGCGGTGGCCGCCGGCCTCGCCCGTCTCATCGATCACCTGTCACCGCTGCCGATGAGCATGCCGCTCTGGGTGGTCGTCTTCGCCCTCGGCTTTTCGAGCCTGGTGGGGCTCACCTTCGGGCTTCTTCCCGCCTATCGGGCGGCGCGAGTCGATCCGATCGAGGCACTGCGCTACGAATGAAACCGGTGATGGCAAAAGTTGGAGGCGCGGGCGCCGAGTACCACATCCTCGACAACGTGCTCATCGCTCTCGATTCGCTCCGCGCCCACAAGCTGAGAGCGGTCCTCACCCTCCTCGGCGTCATCATCGGGGTGGCGGCGGTCATCGGGATGATGGCGATCATCCAGGGCATCCAGCAGCGGACCGAGCGGGAGATGACCATTCTCCAGTCGGGAGTCTTCCAGGTGCAGAAGTGGCCGATGATCCGCACCAATAATGACGACCGTGGTCGCCCGCGGCGCAACATCGTTCCCGATTATGCGGAGGCCATCCGCGAGCGCTGCTCGGCGGTGAGCTTGGTCGGAACCGAAGTGTGGGAGTTCGGCATCTCGGTGGCCGCCAACGGGCGCACCACCGAGCCGGCCATGGTTCTGGCCGGGGGCACTCCCGAGTTCTTCCCAAACAACGGCTACTACATCAGTGAAGGGCGGGCGATCTCCTATGCCGAAGTCGAGGGCAACCGCCGGGTGGCGGTCATCGGCGCTCAGGTGGCGGAGGAGGTTTTCCCGCACATCGATCCCGTCGGGCAGGAAATCAGGGTCTCGCTGCGCCAGGCCGCCGATCCACGGGACGTCGACGACTGGGCCGACTTCTCGGAAATGGCCGGCCAGGATCTGGGAGCCACCAGCACTCATCGCTTCGAAGTGATCGGGGTGATCCAGGAATTTGGACCCCGGTTCATGGGAGGCAACGAGGACAACCGGGTGGTGATCCCGATCAGCACCTTTCAGGAGCTCTATGGACGAAACCGCTCGGTCAACATCACCGTGCAGTCGAAGTCGCCGGAGCTGGTCCAGCTCGCTATGGACCAGGTGGTCGAAGTGGTGCGGCAAGAGCGTGGGCTCCGCCCCAATGAGGCCAACGACTTCGAGCTCTTCTCCACCCAAATGGCCATCGATTTCTTCAACAACATGACGAAATACATCAAGGTGGCGGCGGTGGCGATCTGCGCCATGAGTCTCCTGGTGGCCGGCATCGGGATCATGAACATCATGCTGGTGTCGGTGCGTGAGCGCACCCGCGAGATCGGGATCCGGAAAGCGATCGGCGCCAGCCGGCGCGACATCATGCTCCAGTTCGTCACCGAGGCCGTCGTCCTGAGCGAGGTCGGAGGGGCGATCGGGGTGGGGGTGGGGATCGGGCTCGCCATGCTCGCCGCAGCCATCGTGCCGGCGCTTGAGGCGGCGGTGCCGCTGTGGGCAGTCATCCTCGGGCTCGCCTTCTGTTCGCTCGTCGGGCTCTTCTTCGGCATCTACCCGGCGGTGCGCGCCGCCCGCCTCGATCCGATCCTCGCGCTTCGCGACGAGTAGCCCGCAAGCGTCACGCCGTCTATACTGCGGCCGCGATGACCGCGAATCCGACGCCCACACCGGTGCCGGAGCCGGAGTCCCCCCCGGCTGAGGCCGCACCCGCCACAGGCAGAGCGTTTCCCCTCGAGCAAGCTCCGATCTCGGGAGTCACCGAGTTCCAGCGCCGCGCCCTGGCGCTCGGGTTCGGCGTCATCTCGCTCGGTCTCTTCGTCCTCCTCATCGTCATCTATGCGCCGGTCGCGCGCCCGATGCTGTGGGCGGCCGCTCTCGCCGCGCTCTTTTATCCTTTGCACCGGCAGGTTCTCGCTCTGGTCCGAGGGCGCGCCACTCTGGCGGCGGTGATCTCGACGGTGATCACGCTCGCGGTCGTCGCCGCGCCGGCGATTCTCTTCATCACGAGCTTCCTCGCCGAGGCTCAAAACCTGTGGCCGGAAGTCCGAGCGCATCTCGGCCCGCAAACCTTCGAGCAGATCGCCGCCTGGCTCGCCGCCTCACGGCTGCGCCCGGTCGCTTTCTGGATCTTCCGCGATCAACCGGAAATCGGCGCCGAGGCGATCGAGGCCGGCTTGCGCGACGCGGTGTCCGGTTTCGGCGCCATGGCCATCCGCCAGCTCCAGGAATTCGGCCGTAATGTGCCGGGCAACGTCCTCCAGGGAGCGATCACTCTCCTCACCTATTTCTTCTTCCTCCGTCACGGGCCGGGATGGGTGACTCAACTCAAGAAGGCGTTGCCCCTTGAGCCCGAGCACGCCGAGAACCTGGTGCGGATCGCCGGCGGCACGGTGAACGCGGTCTTCCGCGGCGTCATTGCTACCGCCGCGGTGCAGGCGGTGCTCGCCGGGCTGGGTTTTGCCGCGGTGGGAGCGCCGGCGCCGGTGGTTCTCGGCGGCATCACCTTCATCGCCGCGCTCATCCCCTTCGTCGGACCGGTGGCGGTATGGCTGCCGGTCGGGGTCGGCTTGATCGTCATCGGACGCACCGCGGCCGGGGTCTCTCTCCTTCTCTGGGGCGCCCTGGTCGTGAGCCTCGTCGATAATTTTTTGCGACCCTACATCATCGGTCGCGAGACCAAGCTCCCGATGCTCTGGCTCTTCCTCGCGATCCTCGGTGGGCTACGGGCCTTCGGCTTCCTGGGCGTGCTCCTCGGCCCGGCGGCGCTCTCTCTCTTTCTCGCCTGCTATCGCATCTACACCGAGAGCCGACTCGATCGTGGCGAGCGGCTTCGGGGCGCGGTCGACAGTCGGAGCCGGACGGTTACTTGAGCTTGACGAGCGCCCGAGTCGCCGAAAACTGCTCCGCCTCCTGAGGCGTCACGTGTTCGTCGGACACTACGGAGTGAGCTTCGCGGTCAAGAAAATCGAGCCGCCCTGCTGGTCGCGCTTGCGGTCTTCTCGCACTGGATCCTCGTCATCATCGTTCACATCCCCGACCTGCCTCTTTATGACAACACCGCGAAGGTCGGGCTCGGTCTGTGGAATCGACCGGTCCTTGCCTTCTTGATCGAAGCGGCGCTCCTCTTCGCAAGCATCGGTCTCTATCTGCGCGCCCACCCGCGCGGAAAGAGAAGCCTCATCGCCTTCGTGCTCATTATGCTCGGCATCCAAGCGAGCACCCTTTGTGGTGCTCCCTCATCCGAGCGAGTCACCGCCATTATGGCCTTGACCGCGTATCTCGTCTTCGCGGCGGTCATGGCGTGGTGGGAGCGCGCCAACGGAGCCTTGCGGTTGGCGAGCCAATGACGGAGCTGTCGAACTCAAGCGAAGACTCATCACGAGAGCGGGTAATCGGATTGTCCGGCGGTAAGGCGCGGGCCTGACGCGTCGTTGCCCCCAAGGCTTGGGAATTGGAATCCGATGGCCTGACGCCGCAGAATGGGCCGGTACGTCATCTCATTTCAGGAGACTGGCTCTTCACCCCTGCAGGCTCGAGTTGCAAAGCCCAAACCTATTGGATTTGACGGGGCAGCGGGATCGTGAGATGATCCCGTTTCCACTGGAGGAGGCCGTGAGATGCTCTGGTCGCTCAGATCCTGTGGTGG
>JBIOUT010000336.1:0-4743 GCA_044867365.1 Candidatus Eiseniibacteriota bacterium
GCGGGCAAAAGGTAGATCTCCTCGCCGGGTCGAGCCATGCCATGCCGCTCGCGGGCGGCCTTCTCGATGCCTTCCCGGCTTTCGAGCCGTTTCTTCTCCGCCGTCAATCGCTCGAGCTCGCCGACCAGGGCAATTCGTCGCTTTTCCAGCATCTTCGCCTCTCGCCTCAGGCGGGCCAGTGTGAGAATCCCGTGCGAGGAGAAGCCGAACTGGTAGACGAGGAATCCGAAGAAGAGGAGAAGGAGCCATCGACGCATGGGGATCGGCGGTCGGGAAAGCCCGCGCGGACGGCGCACGTAGTCGTCCGTCCCACCGGATCGCTCATCGAGGCTCATCGTCGGAGATCGAACGCCCCCGCTTATCGCGATGCCTTGGCGGGCGAGGCCTTGGCGGGCGAGGGCTTGGCGGGGCTCGACTTGCCGGGAGTCGACCTGGCGGCGGAGCTGCGCCCACCGGCGCCGCGTGTCGCGGAGCTCGGCGACGACGGCTTCGCCGCCGGGGACGAGCCTCGGGCCCAGGCGATGTGGCGGCGGACGGCGGCGGACGGCAGATTCGAGAAAGCGCTGAATCCGGCGTAGCGAGCCGCCTCGCCCAACCCTTCCTCGATGCGAAGTAGCTGGTTGTACTTGGCGATGCGTTCGCTGCGGCTCACCGACCCGGTCTTGATTTGGCCTGAGCCGGTGGCCACCGCCAGATCGGCGATCGATGTGTCTTCGGTCTCGCCGGAGCGATGGGAGATGACCGCGGTGTAGCCGGCGCGCTTCGCAGTCTCGATCGTCTCGATGGTCTCGGTGACAGTGCCGATCTGATTCAGCTTGATGAGGATCGAGTTGGCGATTCCGAGCTCGACGCCGCGCCGAAGGCGATCGCTGTTGGTGACGAAGATGTCGTCGCCCACGAGCTGGATCTGACCACCGAGAGCGCCGGTGAGCGCCTTCCAGCCATCCCAGTCGTCCTCGCCGAGCCCGTCCTCGATCGACATGATCGGAAAGCGCTCGCAGAGGGCGCGGTAGATCTCGATCATCGCCCGTGCGTCGAGCCCCTTCTTCCCCTCGCCGGGAAGCGCGTATTCACCGCCGTCACCGAGCTCGCTGGCGGCGACGTCGAGGGCCAGCACCACGTCCTCACCCGGCAAATAGCCGGCTTTCTCGATCGCCTGCATGAGGAGCTCGAGTGCTTCGGTGTTCGACTTGAGATCGGGAGCGAATCCACCTTCGTCGCCGACGGCGGTCGAGAGCTTGCGCTTGGCCAGCACCTCCTTGAGATGATGAAAGATCTCGGCGCCCATTTGCAGGGCGCGCGAGAAGGTGGAAGCGCCGGCAGGGAGGATCATGAATTCCTGGAAGTCGAGGTTGTTGTCGGCGTGCCGGCCGCCGTTGAGCACGTTCATCATCGGCACCGGCAGCAGGCGGGCGCCCACTCCGCCGAGATACTGATATAGAGGTAGGTCGCAGTCGGCGGCTCCCGCGTGAGCCACCGCCAGAGAGACTCCGAGGATGGCGTTGGCGCCCAGCTTCTCCTTGTTCGGGGTGCCATCCAGGTCGACCAGGATCTGATCGACGAGCGCCTGTTCGGTCGCGTCCTCACCGCTGAGCTCGGGCGCGATCACCTTGTTCACGTTTTCGACGGCTCGCAGCACCCCCTTTCCCAGGTAGGCGCTCGCCTTGCCGTCACGGAGCTCGAGAGCTTCGTGAGCGCCGGTCGAGGCGCCGGACGGGACGGCGGCGCGGCCGCCGGCGCCGGAAACGAGCTCGACCTCGACTTCGATCGTCGGGTTGCCGCGCGAGTCGAGGATCTGGCGGGCGTGAATAGTCTCGATGGCGCTCATGTGTGCTCGACCTCGAGTGCGGGGAGGGGCGGTCGCTCGTTACGCTGCCGCGGCACGCTAACCTTGGAGGCGAAGGGTGTCAAGCTGGGGCTGGGAGCCGTATCGAGAGCCGGCTCGGATGAATGGCAGGGCAGGTTGCTGAAGGTTGCCGGTCGCTTCGCGCGGCTGCTATTCTGCTCCGGCTCCCGCTATCCAATCATGCGATTCCCCGCGCCAGCCGTTCTTTTCTTCGCCGCAAGCGCCCTCGCATGGCGGACCGCTGCCGCCGCGGCCGAGATGCCGGCTCCAGAAGCCGCCGGCTGGTGGTGGGTGCTAGCCGTGCTTCTCGTCCTCCTCGCCGGCTCGATCGTCTTCAACGTCCTCCGTGCGTCGGATCGCCGACGGCTCCAGGCCTTGACCCGGCGCCTCGAGGAAGAGGTGGCGCGCGCCACCAAGGAGCTCCAGCAATCGCACGACCAGCTTGAGCGGTCGCACGCCCGGCTCGAAGTCTCCCACACCGACCTCGAGCAGTCGCATGTCTTTCTCAGGCAGCGCAGTGACCAGCTGACCCTGGCCAATGTCCGTCTCGAGGCGATCAATCGCGAGCTACGCGAGACTCAGGTGAAGCTCGTCCAATCGGAAAAGATGGCGGCGCTCGGCAAGCTCGTGGCGGGAGTGGCGCATGAGCTCAATACCCCGCTCGGGGTCATCAAGGCCAACCAGGACGTCATCGACCGGGTGGCGGCGCGCGTCGCCGAGTTGACTCCGACTCTTCCCCCGCAGTCGGCCGCCGCTATCGAGCGCAACCTGAAGCTCATGGCCGAGCTTCGGGAAGGAAGCGGGAAAGCGATCGAGAGGGTGACGCGGATCGTGCAGGGGCTCCGTGCCTTCTCGCGATTGGATGAGGCCACACTCAAGCATGCGAGCTTACAAGACTCGATCGAGAGCGCGCTCAATCTGCTCGACTATGGGCTCCGCAACCGGGAACTGATGCGGGATTACGGCGAGCTGCCCGAGATCGTCTGCAACCCCGCAGCGATCAACGAGGTGTTCATGCAGCTTCTCACCAATGCCCGCGACGCCACCGAGGGCAAGCCCGATGCCCGGATCACCGTCCGCACCCGGCGGAACGGCGACTGGGTCGAGGCGGTGGTCGAAGACAACGGATGGGGGATCCCGGAGGAGAGCCTTCCTCGGATCTTCGATCCCGGCTTCACAACGCGCGGGGTCGGAGTCGGGACCGGCCTCGGGCTCGCCATCGTCCATCAGATCGTGGCCGAGCACGGGGGCGAAGTGAGCGTGCGAAGCCGGCCCGGCGAGGGAGCGGCGTTCACCGTGCGGCTGCCCTTGGCCAGGCCTGCTCCCCAACCTTCGCCACGGACGACATCGACCCCGCCGAGGTAGTTCCGGCCGGCTTTCGGCGCTGAATCCGTCCTTCGCCGCCCGCGCCGGTTGCCTCGCTGAGTTCGGTTACCGCGCCAGCTGCCGGCGCTGAGTGCGTGTCGGGATTCCGTACTTCTTGAGCTTCCGGTAGAGGGTCGCGCGACCGATCCGGAGCTCTCGCGCCGCCCGCACCAAGTTGCCGCTATTCGAGTCGATCGATGCGCGAATCGCCTCCGCTTCGATCTCCGACATCGGCCGTGGCCGATGATCGCTCGACGCCGGGAGGCTCGCGTTCTCCTGATTTGCCGAGGGCGGGAGCAGGGGAGCGAGGTCGCTCGCCTCGATTCTCGGCTCTTCGGGATCGACGAGAAGGCAGGCGCGTTCGAGGAGCGAGTGGAGCTCGGTCAGATTCCCCGGCCACGAGTAGCCGCGCAACGCATCGAGCGCTCCGCTCGTGAGCTGCCGTGGGGTGATCCCCTCATGCGCAGCGATGTGATCGAGGATGGCTTTGGCCAATCCCTCGATGGCATCGCGTTGGACGCGGAGCGGCGGCACCGAGATCTGGATCTTGCCCAGGGTTTGAGCGAGGGCGGGGAGGATCCGTCCACTCTGGGTGAGCGCCGAGGCTCCCGCCTGGGACCAGGCAATGACTCGAGGATAAGGGGGAATGGTCCGCAGCCCCTCGAGATGCTTGAGATTGGTCTGGCTCAGGTAGTCGTGGAGCTCTCTCTGATGAAGAGGCGTGAGTCGCTCCGGCCCGCAGAGAAAGAGCGTTCCCCGGCCATCGACCAGGCGCGGTGAGTGAGCCGGGTCGCAGTCCTCCCGAATGAACGGCCCGCCCTCGGATCCCCGATCGTGCAGGAGTTGCGCCAGCCAGACGGCGCCGGCCCCCACCTCGGCATTGATCCATATCGGCTCCGTCGATCGGCCGATGCGGTCGATGGCCTCGGGCGCTCGCATCTCGCGAGGCTCGGTGCTCGACGCGGTGGACAGCACGACGCGGAGCGGCGACAGCAGCAGCTGGAACGCATGCGGGTAATGGAAATGAAAGTCTTGCGGGGTGGAAGCGGCGTGCGATTCCTTCTCGGCGAATTCGTGAATGATCATCGTCTCCCCCTTGCTTGGCGCACCCCATCGGGTGACGCCACCCCCAGGCCCCGACTCGCGAGCCGGCAAATCATTCCGGCGGCTCGCGTGCGGCCGGTCAGGAGGAGCAAGGGCGCGGGTTCACAGGTGGCCTCTGGCCGTGTCTTCCACGCGGGCCGGACGCGGCACCTCCGATCGGGGCATATGCCGCGTCCCTACCCTTGGGTCGGCGAGTGGGGGAGTGTCCCTTAGGGAAACGTCCCCTAGGGGGACAGTCGAGGGGCAATGGCCCCATCCGAGCGGGACCGACCGCGGCGGCCGATCAAGACGAAGGAAAAAGCAGGAGAACGAGGGGCTCAGGGCCGACCCAAGAAATTGGGGCGATTACAGCAAGTATTGGGTGAGGCGACCCACCCCGACTACACTTACGCTTCTTGACAGAGGCTCCAATCCGCATTAAGGTTACC
>JBIOUT010000337.1:0-3059 GCA_044867365.1 Candidatus Eiseniibacteriota bacterium
GGATCCTCGAGCTCGCGCGCGAGCTCATCACCTTCTCCGGCTATCGTCCGGAGATCGATATCCCGATCGTCTTCACCGGGCTCCGCCCCGGAGAGCGCCGGCACGAGAGCCTGTGGGGAGCGGACGAGCGCCTCGAGCCCACCACCCATCCCAAGATCCGGGCGGTCGGGAGCCTGCGGCCGCCGCGGGCCGATCTCGGCGCGATGGTGGACGAGCTCGAGTCCGCCGCAGCATCTTGCGACCGGCCGCGGGTTCTTGCGCTCTTGCGCGAAGCGGTGCCCGAATGGAAACCGGAAGCGGTCGAGGCGGGAGAGCGAGCGGGTGGGCGAGGGGGGCGGTGAAGGTCATCCGCGACGTCTCGGAGGCGGAGTGGTGGCGGCGGATCGAGGAGATGGGCAAGGACGCCACCTTCTTCCAGACGCCGCTCTGGGCCCGGATCCTGGTCGAGTCCTTCCCCGACCTCCACGTCGATACCCGCATCTTCGAGCTCGCCGACGGCGAGCGGGTGCTGGTGCCGCTCATCCGGCGGGATCGCCTGCGGGGCGCGGTCGCGACCCTCGAATCGATGCCCTTCGGCACCTACGGCGGCTTCTTGGCCGGCCGGGCGCTCAGCCGGCCCGAGGTCGAAGCCATCCTCGATGAGCTCAGGCGATCGCGACCGTCGGTGGCGCGCTTGATGGTGACGCCCAATCCGCTTGCCGGCCACCCGATTCCCGAAGATGTCTTCCATTCTCAGAACTTCGTTCATTTCCTCAAGCTCGACGAGGGGTACGATCGCATCTGGAAGCATCGTTTCTCGCGCGGGTTGCGCTACTCCGTGCGCAAGTCGCTCCGGCGTGGAGTGAAGGTGGGAATCGAGCGTGGCGAGGCGCCGCTCCTTGAGTTCTGCTCTCTTTACCATCATACGGCGGAGCGCTGGGAGCGGAAGCCGCCCTTCGGCGAGCGCTTCTTCCATGCGCTCGCCAAGCTCGACGAGAGCCATGTTCAGCTCTGGGTGGCGCGGCTCGAAGGTCGGTTCATCGCCGGCACCGTCATCTTCACGCACGGCGATCACCAGACGCCGTATGTCGGGGGATTCGATCGCGAGTTCCGCGGCTATGATCCCAACAATCTGCTCTATGCTGAAGCCATGAAGTGGGGAGCGCGGCAGGGCTACGGGACCTTCAACTTCTTGTCTTCGGCGGGAATCAAGGGCGTCGAGCACTTCAAGGCCTCGTTCGGCACCCAGAGGCTGTTTTTCAACTATTACCTGCATGAGAGCCCGATCATTCGTCTCTTGCGCCTGAGACCGCTCGCCGCCCGTCGCGGCTGAGCGGGCGGAACGGAAGCCGCGCCGTGCGCATCGCCCTCCTCGCCAACGCCTCGGTCATCCACACCCGTCGCTGGGGCGATTACTTCCATGGGAGAGGCCATGCGGTCGAGCTCGTGAGCCTCGAGCGGGGGGAAGGCTACGCGTATCCGTGTTATCGGGTTCGCTCGTGGGTGCCGGGGAGATTCTTGCGCTACCCGCTGGCGGCGGGGGCGGTGAGGCGACTCCTCGACCGATTCCGCCCGGATGTCGTCAACGCCCACTTCGTTCCCAACTACGGGCTCATCGGAGTTCTCGCCGGTCATCGACCTTTGGTGGTGAGTGTTTGGGGCTCGGATGTCTTGGTTTCGGGGCGGAGATCACCACTTCATGCGATGCGGGCCCGTTACGTGCTCGGGCGGGCCGACGGGATTACGACCGATGCCGCGATGCTCACGCGCGCCGTCACCGAGCTCGGCGGCGATCCTGCGCGGGTCACCACCGTGCCCATGGGAGTGGATCCGGAGCCTTACCGCGCCGCGCGAGGGGTGGCAGAGGATGCCCCGGTCGTCATCTCCACGCGCAAGCTCGAGCCGGTCTACAACGTCGGGATGTTGGTCGACGCGCTGCCGGCGCTCGTGGCGGCGTGTCCCGAGGTGGCGGTGCGGGTGGTGGGGGATGGGCCGGAGCGAGCTGTGCTCGCCGAACGGGCGCGGCAGGCTGCGGGAGACCGGGTGCGATTTCTCGGCGCCGTGGCCCATGGAGATATGCCGGCGCTCCTCGGGGGAGCTGCGGTGTATGTCTCGACCTCGCTCTCGGACTCGACCTCGGTGTCGCTATTGGAGGCGATGGCCTCGGGCGCCTTCCCCGTCGTCACCGACATCGAGGCCAATCGCGAGTGGATCGATGACGGGGTGAACGGCTTCCTCGTGCCCCTCGGCGCTCCGGGCGCTCTTGCCGAGCGCGTGGCGGCCGCTCTCGCCGATCCCGACCTCCGGGCCCGCGCTCTTGCCGAGAACGCCCGTCGCATCGAGAAGCGCGCCACCTGGCGCCACAACATGGCAAGCGTCGAGCTGATGTTTGAGGCGCTTGTCAGGGCTTGGCGCGCCTGGTCGGCGACTTGATCAGAAGACCGCTCACACCGGACCTACCGGGAGGAGGAGGTCAGCCGCCGGACCCGAATGTTTCAGCTGAAACATGGTAACGGCGTTGTCACCCCGGTCGACTGTTGGCGAGTGTCTCCGAATTCTCCCCGCCCAGTCCGGGACGAGGATCAACCACCCGGCCAAGGAAGACGATTAGGCCCGAGTGGATGTCCTGGATCATGAAGAAGAAGGGGTGATCGGCGCGAAAGATTACAGGCCCACGCTCAGGGACAGCGGCTCTCAGCGAATCCGCGTCTACTACCCCCTGGGTCGCCACCGTTGCCACATGGATGAATGCTGAGAAAGAGCCCGGGTCAGAACTGACTCGAGCCAGGCCAAGGGACTGAAGGGCCCTCGCCAGTTCGGAGTGCGCAGAAACCTCAAATTTCGGCAGCAAGACGGAAACCGTCTGCAGCGACATTCTCGACTGCCACTTGCGCAGAGCCACCGCGCTTAGGCGCTTCTCAAAGCGCGCAAGCCCATCGATTCCTTTCGGCAAGAACACGACCATCGACAGGTTGCTCTCAACGAAGGGCAACTCAACGGCATGGAAACCGTCCTCTTCCAGATACCGGAATGGTGCCTGCGCAGACATCATTTGAATGGGGAAGGTATCTTTGCCAGCG
>JBIOUT010000338.1:0-5918 GCA_044867365.1 Candidatus Eiseniibacteriota bacterium
ATCGCGCTGCGTCACCGCGCCGACACCCTCGATGTTCGCCGGCCGCGTCTCCAGCCGGACGACGTGATCCTGCTGCAGCTGAAGCTCGGCCGAGTCCTCGATGGTGACGACGCGCTCGCTCTCGGGAATGAACCCCGAGAGGATGTTGAGGAGGGTCGTCTTGCCAGCGCCGGTGCCGCCCGAGATCAAGATGTTGAGCTTGGATGTGACACAGCCCTCGAAGAGAACGGTCATCTCCGGAGACAGGGTGTCGAGCTCGAGGAGATCGTCCATCCGCAACGGTTCGACCCCGAAGCGGCGGATCGACAAGACCGGTCCATCGAGGGCGAGGGGCGGAATGATCGCGTTCACCCGCGAGCCGTCGGGCAGGCGGGCATCGACCATCGGCGACGACTCGTCGATGCGCCTCCCCACTCGCGACACGATGCGGTCGATGATCTTCCGCAGATGAGCGTCATCCTTGAATCCGACATCGGTCGTCTCGAGCCGCCCGTAGCGCTCGATGTAGACCTGATGCGCCCCGTTGACCAGGATGTCCGAAACCTCGTTGTCCTGGATCAGGGGCTCGAGCGGCCCCAGGCCGAAGGTCTCGTTCTCGATCTCGTCGACCAGACGCTCGCGATCCAGGCGCGAAAGCGGCGTCGATTCGGCGGTGAGGAGCGACTCGGTGATCCGCCGCACCTGCCGCCGCACCTCTTCCTCGGGCAAGAGATCGAGCTTGGGAAGATCGAGCCGCTCCACGAGCCGCCGGTGAATGCGGGTCTTGAGCTCCTGGAACGGATCGGCAGGCCCCGCCCGGCGGCGGCGCACCCGTTCGAGGGGTGTCGGAGCCGGCCGCGGGGTCACGCGCTTCAAGCGCTCGGAGAGGGCCATGTCGCCATCCTCCTCAATTGGACAAGAACCGCCGGAGTAGCCCGCCGCGGTTGCGTTCGGGCGCATGAACGCGGACCGGCGCCGAAGCCCGGCCTGCCAGACGCTCGGCCAATCCTCGGAAGGCGCGGGCGAGCTCGGTGTCGGCTCCCACCTCGGTCGCCGGGACGCCGGCGTTGATCGACGAGATCGCGGTCGAATAGTCATCCGGCAGCCGCCAGTAGACGGGGAAGCCGAACGAGCGCTCTAGCCTTTCGCTGCCCCGGGTCGCACGATGCCGGTTGAGAACCAGCTTCAAGCGATCGACATGTCCGAGCCGGCGGAAGACCTCGACGGCGCGCCGGGCGTTGCGGATGGTCGGGAGATCGAGGGCGACGAGAAGCAAAATGTGATCGGCGAGGTCGAGCGCCTCGAGGGTGCGCTCCTCGAATCTCCGGTTGGTGTCGACGACCACGAACTCGAACAGGGTCTTGAGCCGGGTGAGCACCTGTCCGACATCGGGGGCGGCGATGCGGTCGGCGTCGGCGGCGTCGTCCGGCTGCGCCAGGAGGCGGAGTCCTGATGGGTGAGTGGCGAGGGCCGCCTCGACGAGCGGCGCATCGAGCCCGCTCGACGCTCCCGCCAGGTCGAGGATCGAGTGCTCGGCCTTTACATTTAAGAAGGTGGCGACATCTCCGACTTCGAGATCGAGATCGACGATCGCCGCCCGGCGGCCGCCGATCCCGGCGAGAAGCACCGCCAGATTGGTGGCGACGAAGGTGGCCCCGAGGCCGCCCTTGGCGCCGAAGACGGCGATGATCTCGCCGCTCGTGCGGCGGGGGGCGCGGGCCTGCGCCCGCTGGTGCACCAGGCGGTGAAGCGCCTCTTGCACTTCCATCGGCTCGGGAGGACGGGACAAGAACTCGCGCGCGCCGGCGCGCATCGCCCGCTTCACCAGATCCCCGGACTGCTCGCCGGCAGTGACGAAGAGGGTGACATCGGGACAGAGCTCGGCGAGCTTGGCCGCGAGATCCAGCGCTTCCTCGGTCTGATCGAAGCCGACGATGACCACTGCCGGCCGCGCCTTCATCACCTCACGCAGCCCGTGCTCGGGGCGATTGGCTTCGCTCGCCACCACGAACTCGCCGGTCTCCCCCACCGCGGTGCGGAGGGTGGCGAGGTGGGTCGGATCGGACTCGATTAGGACGACGCGCAACGCATCATCCTCGACCTCGTCCGATCGACGCCGGTGGTCGGCCCGGCGGCCGGCGGTCGCTTGAGCGACGGCGGGCTGGGTCGAACCGTTGCCGCCCCAGGCCGGCCGAAGCGTCATGTCCCCTTGTCCGCTCATCCCTGAGCTCCCTTGCCCTTTCCAGTCCCTGAGCTCCATGGCTCCAGAGCTTCCCTGCTCTCGCCGCCGTTTAGCCGCGCGGCGGCGGAGTGCGAACCGCAGAGTAGGAGCGCGCGATCGACGGAGTGATGACGACGACGAGCTCGGTCTCGTTGGCCTGGAAACGCTCGCTGCGGAAGAGCTGTCCCAGAATCGGGATGTCACCGAAGAGCGGGATCTTGCGAATCGTCTCGCCGAGGGTGCCGGAAAGGAGACCCGCCAGGATGAGAGATTCGCCGCTCTGCATCTCGACCGTGGTCTCCGCCCGGCGGGCGCGGGTGGCGGGGATGCGGAAGCCGTTGAAGGTGACGGCGTTGTCGAAGTCGAGGGTCGAGACCTCGGGGGCGACCCTCAGATTGATGCGGCCGGTGTCGACGACCGTCGGTTTGAAGTCGAGCTTGATCCCGAATTCCTTGTATTCGATGTTGACCGTGTTCTGGGTGACGATCGGCACCGGGAACTCGCCGCCGGCCAGAAATTTCGCTTCCTGGCCGGAGAGGGCGACGAGATTGGGCTCGGCGAGCGTCGAGAGCTTCCCCTCCTCCTCCAGCGCCTTGATGACGGCGCTGACCTCGCCGGTGCGCGGCAGGAGGTGGATGACCGCGGTGTTGGTGCCCTCGCCGATCAGGCTCTGAACCTCGATCTTCTTGAGCTCCTTGGGGGCGATGACGGTGGGCGCGTCATCGATCGCCGTCAGATCGAGCCCGGTCTCGCGCAACGCATTGCGGTTGGCCTCGGCGAAGCGCACTTGGAGCAGAACCTGAGCGTTGATGATGTCCGAGCTGACCAGGAGATCGAAGAGGATCGCCTGCTCCGACTCGTCCCACACCGCCAGGCTCGTCGTACCCTGCGACTTGGCATTGATCAGCACCTGACGGCTGGAAGGCACCAGCACGTCCGCCACCTCCGGATCGGCGATCGACACCCGCACGACCGGTCGATCGAACTCGATCACCCGTGAGGTGCCGACGAAGAGCCTGATCTTCTCCCCGGTGGGCTTCGGCAGCCGGTAACCGGCGTCGACTCTCCCCACGATCAAAGGAACGATCATGAAGAGAAGCGCCGTGGACAGGCGGAGAACTCCTCCCCGGCGTCGGTGCCGCCGGCCTGCCGGTTGATGCCGAGCAGTCGAGTGGGGTCGAGCCATCGCCATGCCTCCTCCGGCGTCGAGCCGATTGACGCCTGCTCCGGGGCCGAGCGGTTTCACTGGTTCAGCTTCTCTGCGGTGCGGTGACTGCCGCGAATCACCTCGACCTGCTTCTTGGGCGGTTCGGGCGTCGGCGGCGGTGCCTGCACCATGACCTTTCGGACCGGCGGCTTCTCGCTTCCCAGGAGCTTGGCAATGGTGGCGCCGGCCGTTCCCTTGGTGTCGCTGTCGATCGAGTTGCGAAGCGCCAAGAGGAGCGTCCCCTCGGTCGATGCGAGCCCCAGCTTCTCCGCCTCCTCGGGCTCGACCTCGAGAGTGATGGCGCGCGAGGTGATCGGACGCCCGTCCTGGTCCTCCATTTGCTGGTCCACAGCCAAGACCTTCACGTTTTGCAGAATCATCTTGGCCACGGGGTCGCGTTGGGTATCGGGACGAATCGACACCAACACGTCGACTCGGCTCCCGGGAAGAACGAAGCCCGACACTCCGCTCTGCACGTTGACCGGCACGGTCATCGCCCGGTAGCCCTCGGGAATCAGGAGAGCCAGCCCGCGGTCGGCCCCCATTGGCGCCAGCCGCGAATTGATGATCGGCTCACCGGCGACGAGCGGACTCTTGTTGACCCGCCCGACGACCGAGTCCACCGAGGTGAAATGCTCCTTGGGCGCGAGCTCGACGGGAAAGCGGGATAACGCGGCATCGCCGGGCGTGAGCTCGGTCCCAAAGGGAATGTCCCGCGCAGCGACGACGACCGGCGAAGTCATCACTTCCTTGGCTTCGACCATGTCGTCGTAGCGCAGGAGGTAGCGGTAGATTGCGGTGCTCGCCAGGAGCCCGAAGCCGACCGCCAGGAGAATGGTGATGCGAGCTTTGCCCAACATGGCGACTCATCCTTTCGACCGCTGAGCGGACCGGGCGGGCGGGGGGGCGCCGAGCCTCTCGCTCTCAGCGCCCGCGGCTCGTGGAGCCCATCCGTTTTGCCCCTGCTCCCGAGCCCGCGCTCCCGCCCTCCGGTTCACTCAGGGAAGCTCCTGATTGAAAACCGCCGTTCCTCGCAACCGCAGCGGCTCGCGGAGCTGGAATAGTCCAGCCGCTGCGACCTCGAACGGGCTTTCGATTTCAACCCGCAACGGCTGTCCATAGCCGCCGCCGAACGCGATCCTCACCTCGTAGTGAGAAAAGCCCGCCGGCTCCAGGACCTCCCCAATTCGGGCCCGAATCGCGGCTTCCCGATCCTCACCGCCACCCATCAGGGCCCCGACTCGGGCACCTTCCCGTGCGGCGCTCGACAGCATGTGGACCGTGTACCAGGCGCGTCCGAACTCGGTCGCTCCGACGAGAAGGAGAAGAAAGAGGAGGAAGACGAGGGCGAATTCGACGAGCACCGCTCCGCGGCATTTGGACTTGTCCCGCAAAGTCGATGGCCGTCTCATCGTCCGTTCTCCTTTTGCTCTCTCGTTCCTTCCCACACTCCCGGTACCGGCCGTCAGGCCGCCGGCTGAGCACTGCCGGATCCGCGACGGCGAGCCGAGCTCGCCGCCGCGGACCGGGGGATTGCGGCAGGTCTAGCCTGTCCGCAGGCCCTCGACGATTTGTTGGAACACCGTCTTGATCTGCTCGCCCAGGGTGGTGATCACACCGATCACCACTGCGGCGATCAGCGCCAGCAGAATGCCGTACTCGGTGAGGGCGGCACCGCGCGAGCGGTCCTTGGCCACTCCCCTAGTCCGGATCCATGTCATCAGCGTGCGCATCGAAGTAACCCTCCGTGCCGCTTGCCGCTCGGCGCCGGGGGATGGATCCCCCGACGCCGCACGGTCGGCGGCGTCATGGCCCGGACCGGCAGTGATCTACGCAGGGCTAGCGCGTCACGCCGGCCATGTGATGAGAACGGGGCTGCTAACCAGAAACTCGTGTGGGGCACGAACGGGGCACGGTCGAGCGCCGTGGGGCACTTCACGAGGCGCCGGCGCCTGGCGCCTCGGACCCGCTCTCGGGTCCAGTCAAGCGTCCTGCTGCGTCGATCTCCCTTCTACCTGGCCTATCTCCCTTGCTCGATTCGGCCCCGCGTTCAATCCACCAGCGCGACCTGGACGATGCGGCCCAAGGTCTCGAACATCTGATCGAGCTCTTCCGGCGTCGGCGCAAAGAGCGCTATCCCGCCACCGGCCTCGGCGATCTCTTCCATCTGTTGCCGCTGGCCGTTGTCGCCCAGTGTGATCGTGTGGACGACAATCCGACGCGCATGCGCCTCGGCCGCCGATTCCACCGCATAGCGCCAGGCCGGATTCCCCGGTTGCCCCTGGCTCGTGCCGAAGACGTCCTCGCCGTTGCGACCGCGATTGGCGAGACCGTCCGAAAGCAGGATCAGCATCCGCTGCCCGAGAGGAAACGGGCTCGGATCGGCATCGCGGAACATCTCGATCGCCTTCTCGATCGCCCCTCCCGTGTTCGTCCCCGCGTCTCGTCCGCACGGCAAAGCCTCGATGGCTCGGGTGCGTTCAATGAGGTCGAGCGGCTGACCGGCGTCGT
>JBIOUT010000339.1:0-10023 GCA_044867365.1 Candidatus Eiseniibacteriota bacterium
GCGACGGCCGGCCGACCGGCGCCCGGCGTCCGATCGCTCGCTCCCCCGCAGAATCGCCGCGACACTCGCCACCACCCTTCCCATTCTCACCTGGCTCACCGCCCTCATCGGAATTCTCACCGGCGCCTATTACATTCGGGACCGGCGCCCCGGGCAGCTCGGGACCGAATTATCTCCCGGCGTCTATCCGATCCGCACTGTCGACTACCTGGTCGATCATCGGTTGAGCGGCCCGATCTACAACCATCTCAACTTCGGCGGCTACTTGATCGGACGGCTATGGCCGAAGGAGAAAGTATTCATCGACGGGCGGCTCGAGGTGATCGGTGAGACGTTCTTCCAGGAATATCTGGCGATCAACGACGGCAGGAAGTGGGGGGAGATGATCCACCGCTACGATCCCAATCTAGTGTTGATCCCCCACACGTCTCTCGACCTCATGCAAAGGCTGCGTCGCGACCCGGAGTGGGGTCTGGTCGAGCTCGACGGTGTCGCGGCGCTCTTCCTGCGTGCGCGTCCACAGAACCAGCCTCTTCTCCTCGAGGCTCGCTCGAGGTTCGCGGCGCTCAATCGTCCGGCGGCCCCGGAAGCGGAGACCCTCCCGCCACCAGCCCACGCCGGTTGGCTCGTTCGCTGGCTCACCCGTCGGCGTTTCCCCTGGGAAGCCTGGGGACGAGGCAATGGGTTTTACGGCCTCGGCCTCTATGAGGCGGCGCGCCGCGAATATCGGCGGGCGCTCGTGGAAAACGGCGCCGACGACACCCCACTGGTCACGAACTACGCCGCGGTCTGCTTCCGGCTCGGCCGGCGTGAGGAGGCGCGCGCCTGGTATCGGCGCCTCCTCACCTTCGATCCAGAGAACCGCCTGGCTCGCGACCGGCTGGCGATTCTGGGTGGATGAGGTGGGGCGAGTGGGCCTTGAGTTCGCGGCGAGTGGTCCTTGTCATCGACGCGTGCTCGCTCGATCAAGCGTGGACCGGGGACCGCCGCTTCGCTCGAGACTTCTTGCGAGCCGGATGCTTGTGCGCCGGAGGCTTGTCCGAAGATCCCTCCGGGAAAGCCGGAATCTGACTCGGACGGAACACGATCTCGGTGATCCCAGCGTCCTCGGCGCGTTTGATCTGGTCGATCGCATCGTCGGTGATGCGCTTGACCCGGTCGCCCAGCTCTTTGAGGCTCTTCCTGGCCTCGGCGGTGCGCACCGGGCAAGGCCAGCCCGGATAGCAAGGCCCCGGTTGCGGCGGCGGATTACCGATGCCGACCGGGCCGTTGGAATAGCTTTCCTCCTCCTCGCCCTCCTCCTCGAGCTGAGAGAGGAGTCCGAGAAGAAGATCGCTATGAAAGCGGAAGGCGTTCTCCGACCAGCGGAGATCCCTCCAGGTTCTTTGCACTGACACCAGCTTTTTCATCGCGTTTTCTCCCTTTGCGGGTTCCCCCGCAGATCCAGGCTACCTACTACCCGCCGCGCATCTGATGCAGGGCCTGCGCCAGCTCCTGTTTGCCCGAGTAGTCGGCATCCGCCTGACGCCAAATGAATTCCAACCGCTGCAAAGGGACGGCGGCTTGCCGCCGCCGTCCCTCGGCGAGATCGACCTTCCCTAGATAGAGAAGCGCATCGGGAAAGTTGGGATTGAAATCGAGGACGCGCTGAAAGGCCTCCACCGCTTTCGGCTTATCCCCTGCGGCGAGCAAAGCGGCGCCGAGCGCGGTCCGGAAGACGGCGTCGTCGCCGCGGCCCGAGTATTCGAGCGCCCGCTCGTGCAGTTGCGCCGCTCGCGCGGCATCGCCGCGGGCGAGGGCGATCCTGCCGCTCAGGTCGTAATAGAAGCGCCGGTTGGCGAACGCCTCGGCAACGGTCGAATCCACCTCGGTGCCCATCTGGTCGCGAATCGCTCGCGCATCCTCTTCGGCCGCCGCCAAATCGCCGCTCGCCGTGGCGAGCAGGCCTGCGATCCAGCGATTGTAGGCATCGTCTTGAATCTCGAGGGCCTGACGAATCCTCTCCCTCCCGCGCTGGAACTTCCCGGTCACCCAGTCCTGATAGGCAAGAAGAGCTAGGGGCTGTGACCGCGAGAAGTGGCCGCCGGTCGATTCCTGCCAGCGGACCAGCGCCTGTTCCGCCTCGCGCATGCGGCCCAGGTAACGCAGGATCACCCCTCGGTGGCCGAGCTCAGCCCCCGGCTGAAGGGCGCCCAGGCTGTCGCAAAGACCAAGAGCAGTGGGGTAATCGCCAAGCACGCCGTGAAACTGGATCAACCACAGGAGGGGGGCGGTCTCCTTGGGGAAACGGGCATGCCATTGGCCGACCAGGCGAAGAGCCGCTTTATCCTCGTGGATCTCCAGGTGAGCTGCTGCCAGATCCGGGTAGAACACGTAATCGAACGGATTACGCTCTCGGATCGCCTCCATCTCCCCGATCGATTTGAGCCACTCCCGCCGATGAAAATAGAGCCCAGCCAACCTCTCGCGCGCCATCACCTCTTCAGGATGCTTGGCCAAGATGTCCTCGTACTTTTGAATGGCCTGGTCGTGGTAGCCGTAGGCTCGCGCCCATTCCGCTTCGACGATTTCGCGGAGCGGCGAAGCGGCGCCATGCCGGTAGCGCATCGCCAGGGTCAGATAACTTCTCCGATCCGATTTCTCGGCGGCCGACCAGGCGAGATAGGCGTAGGCGCGGGTGAAAGTGGAGTCGGCGGCCACCGCCTGGAGGAAGCTCGCGGTCGCCGCGGGAAAATCATGACGCTCATAGCTCTCGAGGCCCGCTTCGAAGATCCTCATCGCCGCCACCGATCGCGTGTGCTGTGACGGGGCCACCTCCCCATTCGCCTGCCGCCCGGGAGCCGAGTCGCCGAGCCGGGCCATCAGGTTGTGAGCGAAGCGATCGACGGTGGCGAAAAACTGCCCGTCGAGATCGCGGACGTCTTCGGTCCAGCTCGCGACGAGCGCGCGCTGATCGAGCCTCTGCAGATCGCAACTGATTCGAATGCTCTCGCCGGCCACCGTGTAGCTGCCGCTGACCAGGTAGGCGGCGCCTACGTCTCGGGCGGCGCCCAGGACCGCATCGGGCGCGAAGCCGGCATGCTGCGACGTGGAGATATCGAGCGCCGAGGTCACGGTGCGCCGCGGCACGACCTCATATTCATCGAGACCCGCGAGCGCCGAGATCAAGCAGTCCATGATTCCACCGGAAAGCCAATCGAAGCGGGGATCGGCACGCGCGTTGTGAAAAGGAACGACCATGATCCGCGGCGACGATGGGCTGCGCAGGCGCTCGATGGCGTCGGGAAGGGCGAACACGGCGGCGATGAGAATGGCGACGAGGGCGATCGGGTGGAGTCGCTTGCGCGGCCAGTGGTCGCGGGCGTAAGGGCGGTGCGAGTCGAGTGCTCGGCGGCGGAGAGCCCGTTCGTCACGAGCTCGAGATCATGACCCAGCTCGTCGGCGCCGGCGTAGCGGTCCTCGGGTCGCTTGGCCATCGCCTTGGACACCACCGCCGCCACACCCTGGGGAAGACCGCGCACCAGGCGGGGCAAGGGAACGGGCTCACGAGAGACGATGTCGTGGACGAGGGGCCCGGCCTCTCTCCCGGCGAAGGGGACTCGCCCGGAAAGCATTTCGTAGAGCACGACCCCCAGCGAATAGATGTCGGCACGCGGATCCACCGGCTTCCCCGCCAGCTGCTCTGGGGCCATGTAGTGGAGAGTGCCGACGACGGTCCCGCTCGCAGTCAGGGTGGTGTAATCGGCTTCCGCCAGGTGAGCGACGCCGAAGTCGAGGATCTTGGACGAGCCATCGGGCAACACCATGACGTTCGCCGGCTTGATGTCCCGATGGACGACGCCGATCGCATGCGCCGCCTTGAGTCCCGCCGCGACATCCCCGGCGATGCGCAGCGCTTCGCCGACCTCGGGCCTCCTCTCGACCATCAACTCGCGCAAGGTCCTCCCCTGCACGTATTGCATGACGAGATAGAGTGAGTCGTCTTCTTCGACAACATCGAAAATGGTGACGACGTTGGGATGGTCGATGCGCGACACCGTTCTGGCTTCGCGGAGGAAGCGGGACTTGTCGGCTCCGGAAGCTGCGGTTTTGAGCGCCTTGATGGCTACCGCCCGGCCGAGCCTGACGTCGATGGCGTGGTAGACCTCACCCATGGCGCCCTCCCCCAGCTTTTCGAGGAGCTGATAATGCGCGAGGGTGCGGGCGACCATCGAGGAGCCCCCATCAAGGCGGCGAACGGCGAGACCGGCCGCTGTCGAACGGCTTCCCGGAGAGGGGAGATATGGACAGGACCTTCGCCGGCGAAGAGGCTGCCCGCGCCCGACGAAGCGCACGATGGCAATGCCACTGAGACAGCCTACGCACCACCTTGATTTCAGCTTAACGCAGACATGAAATACACACAAGATTGGTGATTAACCGCTTGCCGCGCCACCAACCTTCAGCTACTTTTCCAAATCTCCTGCCCCTGTTGGCAACAGACATGGATTTGACGCACCGGCGGGTTCGAGGACGCTCTTCCGAGAGCGAGGGTGAAGGAGCGACACCATGGAAGGCATTGTCCATGCCTGGGCGAAGATTCTCTCCGGCGCGCGACCCTGCTTGTCCCTCGAGATCACTCGTGAATGCCCGCTCTCCTGTCCCGGCTGCTACGCCTACGGCGTCGATCATCTCGGTGGAGCCTTCACCCTGCGCGAGGTGAATGATCTCAAGGGCGAAGCGCTCGTCGATGGAGTGCTCCGCCTCGTCCGTGAACACAAGCCTCTGCACCTATCGATCGTCGGCGGCGAGCCGCTGGTTCGATTTCGCGAGCTCGATTCCATCCTGCCCCAATTGGCGGCGATGGGCATTCACACCCAGCTCGTGACCAGCGCCGTTCGCCCCATTCCCCTCGCATGGGCAAGCATTCGCCGGTTGTCGATCGTGGTCTCGATCGACGGCCTGCAACCCGAGCATGACGAGCGCCGGAAGCCCGCCACCTACGATCGCATTCTCAAGCACATCGAAGGACACCAGATCACCGTGCATTGCACGGTCACCCGGCAGCAGGTGCGCCGCTCCGGTTACCTGGAAGAGTTCGTGCGCTTCTGGTCCGATCAGCCGGCGACGAGAAGGGTCTGGATGAGTCTCTACACGCCGCAGGTCGGAGAGGAGTCGGCGGAGCGCCTGACCACCGTGGACCGCGAGCGTGTCATCGCCGATCTCCTCGCCCTGCGACCCCGCTATCCCAAGCTCGACATGCCGGAGGCTTTGATTCGAGCCTACGCGGCGACCCCCCGCACTCCGGCGGAATGCGTCTTCGCCCGGATCACCACCTGCCTCTCGGCGGATCTCGAACGGCCGATCACCCCGTGCCAGTTCGGCGGCGATCCCGATTGCACCCAGTGCGGTTGCATGGCCTCGGCCGGGCTCGCGGCGGTGGCGCACCACCGCCTGCCCGGAGGCCTGCGACTGGCGACCCTTTTCGACGCCTCGCTGCGAGTGGGAGCCACCGTCAGGCGACTCCGCACACAAATCAGCGCTTGAACGCCGCCTTGATCCCGCCCCAGGTCGCCGGTGCCACTGGAGTCGCGCCCTCCCGTTGCAGAGAGAGATCGTCCCAGTAGATCGTGCTCGCACTCTGGGAATAGAGGTCGAGAGCGGCAAGATTCAACACCCCGCCTCCGCTCGCCCCTTCGGTCCAGCTCTTGGCGGTGAACAGGGCGCCGTTGTAGAAGACCTGTTGAGAGTTGCCGACGAAGTCGATGACCACGCTCACCTGCACCCACTGCTTGCGGATGAGTGGCACAGTCGGCGTCGATGGATCATCGAAATCCCGCACCAGGCCCGCATCCTGGTCGAACTCCAGGTCGAGTGACCAGTTGTAGGGGCCGCCGTGGTTGTAGGTGTTGAGGAGGATGAAGAACTGGCTCCCCGTTCCGGTCTCTGGGATGAAACAGTAACCCGTGATCCGCCATGCGCCGGCGCTGACTCCGCTGAATCGCTGCACGATGTCGGAGGTGGAGATGATCGAGGCCGAGTTAGGGGCGCTGCGGGACCTGAGATTGGTCACAAAGGCGTTGGCGCCCGGGTTGTTGTCCCAGCCGACCCAGCCGCCCTGTCCGATCAGTCCGCTGCCGTTGGCGTAGCTGTCGAAGTTATCCGCCCACTGGGCGAAGACGGCGGCCGGGAAGAGAGCGACGACAACAAGAGCAACAACCGAAATTACCATTCGTTTCATGGCGGGACCTCCTATGTCACCATCATGGTGCTCGGGTCGGCACGACGCGCGTTCGGCCCGACGACGGCCTTATCACTTGAGAAGCACCAGTTTCCGCCGAGCGGCCTGTTCTCCTGACTTGAGCTCGGCGAAATAGATGCCCGAGCCCATCGCGCGGCCATCCGCCCCCTTCCCCTCCCAGACGGCCTCATAGCGGCCGGGAACGAGCGCACCGTCGACCAGGATGCGGACGACCCGCCCCTGGACATCGATGATCCGCAAGGTTGTCCGCCCCTTCCGGTCGATCGCGAAGGGAATTCGGGTCGAGGGGTTGAAGGGGTTGGGCACCGGCCCCCCCAGCTCGAAGCGGAGGGCGGGTGAGCTCTCCGAGCCCTCGACCGCAGTCGTCGGTTCCCCGAGGTCGGTGAGCGCCTGCGCCACCGCGGTTCGCACCTGTAGCGAATCGAGGAAGTAGAGCGGGATGTCGAAAGCCACCATCTGCGTTCCGCCGCTCAGCAGGCGGATGACGTCCGGCTTGCCGTGGTTGGGGCTTTGATTGCCGATGACCGATCGGAAAAGGTAGACGACATCGGGCGGCGGCTGGCCGACCAGGTTGCCGATGTAAGCATCCTGATTGATCAAGCGACCCAAACCGGCGATCGACTTGACCACGTCGACGTTGAGGTTCGGATAGCCGGCGATCTGGCCGTCGGCGCCGTTGCAGTCGAAACTATTGGCGGTGCGGGTCTCGTTGGCCCGCAGGACATCGTGCATGAAAGTCCCCGCCGGCCAAACGGTGCTGATAGCCGACGATCCGCCGAAGGTGAAGGCGAAGTTCGATCCGGAGAGCAGGAGCTTGCCGCCCTGCTGCAGGTACTTGCGGAGGTGAGTGGTGTCGTCCCGTACCACCGCGGTGCGCGAATCGACGTGATAGACGACCAGCCGATGGGCGCCGAGGTCTCCGTCGGAGAGCTCGACCCCGGCGGCCACCGAGTCGGCGCGGTCCCATTCACCGGCGACCGCGATTCCCGAGAGCATCGCGGCATAGAAGTTATCCACTCGACCGTCCTGGGGCGGGTCGGGGCCGGTGCCGTCGGGAGTGGCATCGACGACCAGGGCCGGGAGGGCGTGATCGACCAGCCGTCCGTGGCGAGTGGGAGAAGGCGAGCTCTCCAGGTTGCCGCTGTCGACGGCGGTGAGCCGATAGTAGTAGCGGGTCCCTCCCACCACATTGTTGTCCTCGAAGTGAGTCCCGGGGTGCAAGATCGCCTGCAGCAGGACGAAGCCCGAGTTCGGCGCCAGGCTCCGGTAGAGGTTGTATCGGTTCATATCGAGCTCGAGATTGGCCGTCCAGTCGAGGTCGATACGGTTGGTCAACGAGGTCGCCTGGAATCCGGAAGGTGGCACGGGCACGGTTCGCGGCGTGACTCGCTGCTCTTGAGAGAAGACGCTCTCGTTAAAGCTCGCGTCGTACGCCGACACCGAGACCTCGATCGGGATGTCGGTGGTGAGCCCGGTGATGGTGTACGAGGTGGCGGCTCCCGCATCAAAGATGTTCTGATAGTAAAGGCTGTCCCCGGTCACGAAGCGATACGCCACCCGGTAACCGGCTAGATCGCCCTCGCTGTTCGGGCTCCAGCTGACGAAGATGCTGGTGCCATTGCCGACGTCGCGGGCCATGACGCCGGCAGGCGGCTTGGGGGCGAGGAGGAGCGAGGCGAAGCCGGCGACGTTCACCTTGGCGAGCTTGGCCAAATAGGGAAAGTTCATGAACTGCGGCAGATCCTGATCGTTGTGCTGGTGATTCAGGTTCTCGACCGCCTCGGTGAAGCGGACCGCAGCGTAGCCGTTGTTATAGAAGGGAACGTGGTCTCCGCTCCGTCCCGGTCGATCGATCGCCGGAATGAGATCGACGAGGAAGCCCGGTTGATACGCCTCTCCCTTGAGCTTGAAATAGCGGGTGAGCTGTCGTGAGCTCGAAGTCGCCGGCGGACCGGAAAAATGCCTGACCCGCGTCGAGTCGGTGATGCTGACCCCGTCGGTGATGTTGCCGCAGACGTCATCGGTCGCCATCCCGGCAATGTCCATGCCGTTGTCGCGGGCAAAATTGGCGTAAGCGGTGCTGCCGAATAACCCCTCGTCCTCCCCCACCACCGCCATGAAGATCATGCTGCTCTCGATGCTCAGCTTGCCGATCAGGTAGGCCATCTCGAGCGAAACCGCGGTGCCCGAGCCGTCGTCGTTGGCGCCGGGCGCGAAGCCGGTCGTATCGCAGACGCCGACGGTCCGGTCATCGAGGTGGCCGCTGACGATGAAGAAGCGATTGGGGTAGACGCTGCCGTTCTGCTGTCCGAGAACGTTTCGATAGGCGCGGGTGACGCTGCAGATGCTGGTGATGAAGTCGAAGTACCCGGGCGTCATGTTGCCGCCGTTGATCGCCGAATAGGCGGCGAGCTGATCTCGAGTCCACCGGCGTGCGGCGCCGATGCCGGTCGAGGACGAAGCGGTGTCGGACACCGTGTGGCGGGTGAAGAAGTTGGTGAGCATGACGACCGTCGACTGAAGCCGAGCGGCGGAAACCGAGTCGACGATCGCTTGCACTACCGGATTGTTAGGCAGGACGCTCGAGAACGCGTGCTCCTGTCTGTCGACGGGCGCCGATTGACCATCTGCCGGCGAAGCATGAACGAAGGCGACGAGGAGGCCGAGGAGGACGAACACAGCCGGCCGGATATGCGGGCTTGGCCAGCGGGAGCGCATGAGGGGCAACCTCCAGGAAGAGCCCAGCGAGCCGGGAGGTCAGGCGCCGGATCGCCCGGGAGCCACCGATGATCAGAGACGCCAGGGCTGGATACAGGGAGGATATCAAAGAAGCCCCTCGCGAGCCAGAGCCCAGACGGCTGTGGGCACTCGAGCGGCATTCCAACGGGAACCGGTCCTGCCGGGAACGGCTATAATTTGGGAACGTCGTCCTCTTTCCTCTCGCCAAGGACGAGGACGCGGAGTTGATCATGGCCATGCGCTTGCGGGATCGGCTGCCGAGCGGCATTGCTCTGACGGTCCTCTTCGTCGGCTTCTCGACCGGCGATTGCCGCGCGTTCACCTTCGAGCGGCGAGTCGGCGGCATTCCGGTGACCGACGGCTCGTTCCTCATCGAGCCCTTCACCGGAGGACTGAATAGCCCGCGGCCGAATCTGGCCGATCTCAACGCCGATCTGGATCTGGATCTCCTGATCACTCAGCCCGACGGGGGCATCACCTACTATCGAAACGACGGCACCCCGACCGACTTCCTCTATCACTTCGCCACCGACAACTTGCAGGGGATCGACGCCAACACCTGGTGCACCCTCGCCGACATCGACGCCGACGGTGACCTCGACCTCTTCACCGACGGCAACGGCTCGGTCGTCTTCTACCGGAACATCGGGGGGCCCACCTCCCCCAACTGGCAGCTCGTGACCTCCACCTTCCAGGGGATCACCAACTCCGGATTCGGCAACACGCCGCAGTTCACCGACGTCGATCGGGACGGCGACCTCGACTATCTGGAGATGGAGCAGAACCAGGGTAAGGCCCGCTTCTATCGCAACCAGGGTACGGCGCAGAATCCCAACTTTGTCTTCGTGACCGACACTTTCGGCTGCATCGACACGTTCGATCCCGGGGGCCTCGGCCGGGCGGCAAACGGCGAGGAACGACACGGCATATCGGTCATTTCGACCGCGGACATCGATGCCGATATGGATGCCGACATCTTCATCGGCGATCTCACCAATCCCAACCTCTGGTTCTTTCGCAACGATCCGGTCGCCAGCTGCAAC
>JBIOUT010000340.1:0-8468 GCA_044867365.1 Candidatus Eiseniibacteriota bacterium
TTCCAGTCGATGGTGCGGATGTCGTCCCCCGGCTGGTACTCCCGCACCTCACTGAATTCCATCCCTCGGCCTTTGAACACCGAATGGTATTGGCCGGAGAAGACGTCGTTGACCAGGTGACGGGTGGAGATCTCCAGCCGTCGCACCTTGCGGAGAATCTCGCGAGCTATCATCGCTAGACGGCGTGGCGGGGGGCGGGGCCAGGCGCGCCGGGCAAGAGCTAGGGCACTTCGACCCGGTCGAGCACGCGGCGGGCGATCTCTTCGGCGGTTACTTCCTCGGCCTCGGCCTCGTAAGTAATGATGACCCGATGACGGAGGACATCGAGAGCCACCGCCTTGATGTCCTCGGGTGTCACATAGCCTCGGCCACGCAGGAAGGCGTGGGCCTTCGCCGCCTGAGTAAGATAGATGGTGGCCCGGGGCGAGGCCCCGTAGGCCACCATGTCGCGAATATCGAGCCCGAATCGCTCCGGTTCGCGGGTGGCAAAGACGATTTGAATCACGTATTCCTTGATCTTGTCGTCCACATACACCGAAGCCGCGGCTTCGCGGGCGCGCAGGATGTCGGCGGGGCCGACGATCGGGGCGAGCGGCTTGAGTGGAGGTCCGGTCATTCGCTCGAGGATCGCTCGCTCCTCTTCCGGCGACGGGTAGGTGACCTTGAGCTTGAGCATGAAGCGATCGACCTGGGCCTCGGGAAGCGGGTAGGTCCCCTCTTGCTCGATCGGGTTCTGGGTGGCGAGAACGAGGAACGGATCCTCGAGCGGATAGGAGCGATCGCCGATCGTCACCTGATGCTCCTGCATCGCCTCGAGGAGAGCGGACTGCACCTTCGCCGGTGCGCGGTTGATTTCGTCGGCCAGTACCAAATTGGCGAAGATGGGCCCGAACTTGGGAGAGAAGGTCCCCTCCCGCGGGTGATAGATCATGGTCCCGGTCACATCCGCAGGCAGGAGATCCGGAGTGAATTGGATGCGCGAGAAGCGGGCCTGAATGAGCTGGGCCAGGGTGCGCACCGCCAGCGTCTTGGCCAGGCCCGGTACACCCTCGAGGAGCACGTGACCGCCGGTGAGCAGGCCGATGAGGATTCGTTCCACCATCGCCCGCTGGCCGACGATCACCTTGCCGACCCCGGCCATGAGATCCTGAACGAACCCGCTCTCCGAGCGCACACGCTCGTTGATGGCCTGGATCCCGGCCTCCATCACATTCTCCTCCCAGTCTCCCGGCGTGCGAGCGCCCCGCGGGGGGACGTCGGGGCGCGCGACATACGAAGACCTGAGGCGCAACCGGCGACACCGCCGGGGGGCTGGCGGCGCATTATACGCTTCCGTTCTCGCTGTGCAACCGGGGCGGCCCTCGCCCTCGCCCTGGCCGGATGTGCGGCCCACTCCTCGCCGCACTCTCATTCGGCGACCCAGAGCCCCGTCCCCTCGGGCGACGTCAATCAGGAAACGGTGGTGGTGGAGGTCGGAACGAGCCCGATCACCGCCGCCGATGTCCTGGCCGACACCCGGCGTCTAACCCTCGCCCGCCCGACCGGCGATATCGTCGCCGATCGCCGGCGGCTCATCGAGCCGATCATTCAATCCCGCCTCCTCGTCCTCGAAGCCCAATCGCGCGGGTTCGACGACGAATCGGTGGCCCGCGAGCTCAAGCGAATCGAACGCGACGCGCTCGTCCGCGAGCTCGAGCAGATCGAGATTCGCGACACGATCGTCGTCGATCGGACGGCGGTCGACGAGGAGGTGCGGCGGAGAGCGCTCCTCGATTCGACATCCGCCCGCCCGGCGGTCACCGAGAGCTTGCAATCGGCGGTCGAGGAGGAAATGGCCGCCGCCGAGTTCGGCCGCCGGCAGATCGCCTTCCTCGACACGATGAAAGTCCGCCTCCATTTCACGGTCATCGACAGCGTCCTCGATCGCTTCCTCTCGCGGATGAAGGCTTGGGATTCCGGCGGCGCTCCCCAGTCGCCGCCCGCTCCGCCGCCCGCTTCCGGCCTCGATCGCTTCGGGTTCAGCGAGTCGGAGCGCCCGCTCGCCATCTTCACCTTTGACGGCGGCCGGTTCACGCTCGGCGACTATGCCGATTACATGGCTCGCGAACCCGACGGCCCGGTGCGCATGCGAACCGACCGCCAGCGGGTGCTCCGCGACCTCGACCAGTACTTCCGCCATCATGCCTATGCCGAAGTGGCGCGAGCGCGCGGCTACCTCGAGCTCTCGGGGATCGTCCCCGAGCTCAAGCGTCGGCGAGAGCGTCGCCTCATCGACAAGCTCTACCAGGCGGAGGTGGCGATTCCGGCGCCGCCCAATGAGAAAGAGCTCCGCGCCGCCTTTCAGGCCCACCCCGAGCGTTACGCCCGTCCGGGGTCGGCGCGGGTCGAGACCGCCGATTGCCGGGACGAGGACGCCGCTCGCCGGCTGATCTCGCTCCTAGAGCAGGGCAAGGAATGGCAGGCGGCGCTCGCGCTCGCCTCGCCCGCGTGCGGGCCGTCGGCGATCGATACGTTGTGGGCGGGAGAGGAAGGCTACGAGGGGATCGCCCAGGCGCCGCCGGGGAAGGCGACGATCTTGACGAGCGAGGCTCGCGGGGTAGCAGGGAGGCGGGTCGCCCGCCTCATCTCACTCGATCCGGCTCGTTCCCCGCAATTCGAAGAGGTGCGGGAAAGGGTGGTCGCGGATCGAATCGCCGAGGGTGAGGAAAAGCGCTACCAGGCGCTGATCGCGCGCCTCAAGCAGCGCTACCGGATCGTCTATCACGAGGACGCGCTCCGCCGCCTGCCCTTGTGAGCGGACGGGGCGACTCACCGAACCCGGCCGCGAGATTCTTAGTCCGTGCGCTTCTTCCGGCTGGCGCGGCGACCGAAGTAGAGGGTGCCGAGAATAACCGCCAGAGCGATGAGACCCGTGGTCATGTTCATGAGGGACCTCCGTGGACAAATCGAAGGCGGCTACCGGCCAGCCGTCTCCTTGAGCGCCTTGTAGAGCTCGATGCCCGCCGGTCCGAGCATGATCACGAGTAGCTCCGGGAAGATGAAGAGAATGAGCGGGAAGATGAGCTTGATCGACGCCTTGCGGGCCTTCTCCTCCGCCCGCTGGCGCCGCTTGGTGCGCAGCGAATCGGCGTGAACCCGAAGCGAGCGGGCGATCGAAGTCCCCAGCCGGTCGGTCTGGATGAGCATCGCCACCAGCGCCTGGACATCGGGTATCGGCACCCTCCGCCCGAAGTTGCGGAGCGCGTTCATGCGTGCGGTCCCCGCTCGGATCTCCTGATTGATCAGCATGAACTCCTGGGAGAGAGGCTGGCAGGTCCGGTTGACCTCGCGGCCGACGCGCACGATGGCGGCGTTGAGACCGAGCCCCGCCTCGACGCAAACGACCAGGAGATCGAGGCTGTCCGGAAGCCCGAGGCGAATCTCGGTCCGGCGCTTTTCGCCACGGAGCCAGAGCCACACCGCCGGCAGCTGGAACCCCACGAGCCCGCCGAGGAGAGCGAGCACCACTCTCTCGGCGTCGGGCCGATGGAGAATGACGAGGGCGACAAAGGTGCCGACCCCGAGCAGCCCCGAGACCAGCACCTTGCTGCCGATGTACACCCGCACCGAATCGACGCTGTAGAGCCCCGCCCCCGCCAGCTGCTCGCGGAGCCCGCGACCGCGCAAGGACCCCGGCGCCAGGGTGGCGGCGAAGGCGAGGAGCCGGCCGAATAGAGAGGTGCTGGCGCCCGGGCGGCCGAGACCACGGATGAAGTCGGTCGTCGTCCCTCCCTCGAGGAGCCGGCGCTCGATTTCGGCGCTGCGCCCCGGGAGGAGGAAGGCGGCGAGCACGGCAAGCAGGAACCCTGCCGCCAGGAGGGCCAGGCTCAAGACGACGATCATGACTGCGACTCCGTGCTCAGGAAGCCCATTTTTGCTCCTCGGAAACTCCTAGACCCTGATGCTGACGATCTTGCGGATAGAGAAGAAGCCGAGCACCTGGAAGACCACGGCCACCGCGAGCAGAGCCCTGCCGAACGGATCGTCGAGCAGGATGTTGATGTACCCGGGGCTCAGGAAGGTGAGGATGATCGCCATGAAGATCGGCAACACCCCGAGGATGAAACCCGAGAGGCGCCCCTGGGCGGTGAAGGTGCGCACTTCGCCCAGGATGCGGAAGCGATCGCGGATGACGTAGGAGATCTTCTCCAGCACCTCGGCGAGATTACCGCCGGTGTCGCGCTGGACGATGACCGCGGTGGCGAAGTAGCCGACGTCGGTCGAGCTCATCCGCTCACCCAGATTGATCATCGCCTGCCGGATGTCGAGCCCCAGCTTCTGCTCTTCGAAAACGATCCGGAATTCGGTCCCGACCGGGTCCGGGGACTCCTCGGCAACCAGCTGGATGGCGCCGCCGAGCGCGAACCCGGCGCGCAGGGCGTTGACCATGAGGTCGAGCGCGTCGGGGAACTGCTCGTCGAATGCACGCATCCGCCGGTGCCGCTTGTAGTGGACGACCATGGTCGGTATGAGCCCGGCAAAGCAGGCGGCGACGGCGGCGAAGAGCCCATGGCGGAGAATGGTATAGACGACGAGCCCCACCACCACCGCCAGGGACAGGCTGATCGCGAGGAAGGCGCCCACCGTCATGCTGACCCCCGCCTGCACCAGGAGCTTGTCGATTCGGCGGGTCACTTGCAGCTGGGCGAGGAGGATGCCGAAGACGCCGCCCGAGGCCCTCTCCCCGCGCAGAATGTTGGGGTCGAGCACATCCCGGGATTCGGAGGCCGCTTCGAGCCGCCGCCTGACCTCGGCCTGCTTCATGGTGTCGCTCAAGACATAGATGCCGTAAGCCAGACAGAAGATGGCAAGGAAGATGAAGCCGATGGTGACCAGGATCATCTGCCGAGCTCCTCGACGGTGGTGAAGATCTCGGGCTTGATGTGGATGCCCGAAACATGGAGGCGATCCAGGAACCGAGGACTCACTCCCGTCGGCAGATGCTGGCCGACCACTCGCCCTCCTTCGCCGATTCCCGACTTGTGGAAGACGAAGATGTCCTGAGTGGTCACCACGTCGCCTTCCATGCCCACGACTTCGCTGATGTTGGTCACCTTCCGCGATCCATCGGACATGCGGCTCACGTGCACCAAGAGCTCGAGGGCCGATGCAATCTGTTCGCGGATGGCGCGATTGGGAATGGTGAAGCCCGAGTAGAGGACCAGAGTCTCGAGCCGGGACAGAGCATCTCGGGTGGAGTTGGCGTGGACGGTGGTGATCGAGCCGTCATGACCGGTATTCATCGCCTGCAGCATGTCGAGCGCCTCGTCGCCACGAACCTCGCCGAGGATGATCCGATCCGGACGCATACGCAGGGCATTGCGCACCAGATCCCGCTGGGTCACCGTCCCCCGGCCCTCGACGTTCGGCGGCCGGGTCTCGAGACGGATGACATGGGGTTGCAGCAGCTGGAGCTCCGCCGAGTCCTCGATGGTGACGATGCGCTCGTCCGCCGGCACGAAAGCCGACGCCGCATTGAGGAGGGTCGTCTTTCCCGACCCGGTGCCTCCGGAAATGAGGATGTTGAGCCGCGCCTTCACCGCTCCCTTGAGGAGCTCGCCCATGCCCTGGCTCATGGTGTGAAAGGCGAGCAGATCCTCCAGATCGAAGGTGCGCACCCCGAAGCGGCGGATCGAGAGCGTCGGTCCGTCGATCGCCAGCGGCGGGATGATCGCGTTGACGCGCGATCCGTCCGGCAGTCGCGCATCGACCATCGGAGACGCCTCGTCGACATGACGGCCGACTCGCGACACGATCCGATCGATGATCTGCAGCACGTGATTGTCGTCCCGGAAGACGACATCGGTGAGCTCGAGCTTGCCGGCGCGCTCGACATAGACTTGCCGGCTGGCATTGACCAGAATGTCCGAAATATCCGGATCGCGCATGAATCGTTCGATCGGCCCCAGCCCGAGCATCTCGTTCTCGATGCTCTCGAGGACCTGGGCGCGGGTGGTCTCGCTGAGCTCGAGGTTGGTTTCGGCCACCAGGATATCGACGACATGCCGGATCTGCCGCCGCAGATCCTCCTGGGACATTTCGCTCACCCGCAGAAAATCGAGCCGCTCCATGATCTGAGCGCGCAACCGCTCGACCAGCGGGTCGAACACTCCCACTCGGCCCGCCCTTGCGCCGTCGCGCGGCTGCGGCACCGCGGTCGGCTGCGCGGCCGGCTCCGCCTGGGTGGTTTTGCGAAGATTGATCCGATCCTTCAGTCCCATCTGATCCTCCCGCTATCGCGCACCGCGTGAGCCGAGGAGCCGCCTCAATCCACCTTCCTGCTGCTGCTCCTCGGCGCCCGCCGTTGCGGTCAGGCTCCGCGCCATCTCTCTGAGGCTCGTTGCGGTTTTGTTGCCCTTTCTGGTGACCAGCGGTACTCCCGTATCGATGGCCGTGATCGCCGTCGGGTAATCGTTCGGCACCCAGAAGCTCACCGGGCGCTCGAGACTCCGCCGCGCGTCTTCGAGCGCGATCCGGCCGCTCTTGGTCACCCGGTTGGCCACCACCTTCACCTTCTCGTCGGGATACCCGAGACGGTTGAGCGTCTCCGCCGCGCGCCGCGCACTCCTGAGCGACGCCACGTTGAGCTGCATCACCAGGAGAATCTGGTCGGCCCGATCCAATACTTCCGCCGTCCGCTCATCGAAACCGTGTCCGGCATCCACCACCACCTGCAAGAACGCACTCCGACACAGCTCCACCACCCGTCCGAGCTCGGCAGAAGTCACCGCATCCAGATCCTCGATCCGCTGCGGTCCGGCGAGCATGTAGACGCCGGTTTCGTGGCGAGGGAGGAACTGCCTGAGCCCTTCCGGTCCCTCGAGATCGAGCTCTCCCTGGAGGTCGCGGTAGGTGCGCGACGGCGCGAGGTCGAGGAAGCAGGGCACGTTCCCCATGAAGAGATCCATGTCCGCCAAGACGACCGGCCCCAATTCCTCCATCCCCGCCATCGCCACCGCCAGATTGACGGCGATCGTCGTCGTCCCGATTCCCCCTCCCACCCCGCTCACCGCCACCACGCGCCCTCGCCCCTCCCGCTGCCGTTCCCGCTCGTTTCGGCGCTCGGCGGCGTGCTCGAGGGCTTGCTGGAGCTGCGAGGAGTCGAGCGGGCGCACCAGCAGGTCCTGGGCGCCGGCGCGCATCGCCCGCCGCATGAGCTCCGGGCGGATGACGCTCGACGCGGCGATGACCATCGCATCGGGCTGCTCGCTGCGGAGCCAGCCGGCAAAGCTGAGCGCCGCATCCGGGGGCTCGGGAAGCTCGAGGAGGACGAGGTCGGGCCGGTGCTGGGTGGCCAGTCGCTGGCCGGCGGCGGTGTCGGCCGCTTCGCCGACCACCTGGGTTCCCTCGAGGGCCTCGATCTGGTTGGTCACGAGTTGGCGCAGAGCCTTGTCGGATTCGACGATGAGCACCTTCAATTCAGACATCGATCACTCAATTCTCCGCTCGAGCGGCGTCGCTTTCCCTCTCAACGCACCAGATGAATCCGGGTGACGAAGGACGGCTCGTTCCCTTCACAAGGCTCACCCTGAGGGGTGAGCGTCTCGACGAAGACTCCGGTCACATCGCCGTTCGATCTCACACCCTCGATGAAGAAGGCGCCTAGCTTGGCGACGAGAACCTCGTTGCGACCACTGCGGGGAGTGAAACGAGGGTCGAAGAGCGCGACCTTGACGATCCGCGGGCTCGTGCCGAAGGCCGAACCCAGGACGCTCTGGCTCCCCACGTCCCAGTACGCTCCGGGGTCGCGGTTGATCAGCGCCTCGGTTCCATGCCACGTCGGACCCTGCATGTTGCCGGGCTTGATCCGTAACCAGTCGCCGACCCGCACTTGATAATCGGCGCAGTTGGCGATGTGATCGCGGTAGGCGTCGCCTCCGGTCTGCAAAGCCCTCTCCGAGCTCCCCAAGGGTGGAAGATCCACGGGGTAGAAGAAGCCGGGGACGATCGCGTCCTGGGAGCTTCCCACCTTGAGCGTCATTCGCCGCCCAAGATCCCGGTCTCGGAGGTAACCGGTGGATTCCGCGTCATAAGGCTCGTTGGGGTCCCATCTGCCGTTGCCGTTCTGGTCCTGGTACGGCTCCCCGGAATCGCACCTGCCGTTTCTATTCAGGTCGTTGAAGGGCTCGGCATAGTCGTACATGCCGTCGCGATCCAAGTCGTCCCAGCGGT
This sequence comes from Candidatus Eiseniibacteriota bacterium, assembly GCA_044867365.1. Classification (GTDB taxonomy): domain Bacteria; phylum Eisenbacteria; class RBG-16-71-46; order CAVPCR01; family CAVPCR01; genus JBIOUT01. Next base: position 8,212 of record JBIOUT010000340.1, read on the forward strand.
CGGGGATCGACCAGGGCTTGAGGCAGCGGCTGCCGCAAACTTCGTAGTACTCGGCCTCGGCGATAGCGCTCACCTCGGCCCGGCGATCCGATTCCGGGTCGAGGACTCCGATGAAGAAGGTGCGGAGCGGATCCCCGGTCGCCCGAGTACGGTGAGTCACGACGCGGCAGCGCGTGGCGGTGGGAAAGGTGATGTCCGCGTCGTTGATGACCACCGGCTCGAGCCCGTCCTCCCAGGCGAGATTGCTGGCGGCGATC
>JBIOUT010000341.1:0-8716 GCA_044867365.1 Candidatus Eiseniibacteriota bacterium
CTTGACCGGCGAGTCGCTGTTCATGACCATCTTCGCCAACAAGACCAACCAGAAGCGGCGGGTCGCCTTTGGCGCCCCCTACCCCGGAAAGATCCTCCCCATTCATCTCGCCGACGTCGGCGGGGAGCTCATCAGCCAGAAGGAGTCCTTCCTCGCCGCCGCCAAGGGAGTGCAGATCGGAATCGCCTTCCAGCGGCGGATCGGGGTCGGGCTCTTCGGGGGTGAAGGCTTCATCATGGAGCGCTTGACCGGCGACGGTCTCGCCTTCATTCACGCCGGCGGCACTCTCTACGAACGAACGCTAGTGCGGGGGGAGACGCTGCGCGTCGATACCGGCTGCCTCGTCGCCCTCCAGCCGTCGGTGGATTACGACATCCAAATGATGGGATCGATCAAGTCCGCCATCTTCGGCGGTGAAGGCCTCTTCCTCGCCATCCTGCACGGCCCCGGCAAGGTCTGGCTGCAATCGCTGCCGTTCAGCCGGCTCGCGCGGCGAATCGCCGCCGCCGGAATGCCCACGGCGCGCGGGCGCGAGGAAGGTTCGATCCTCGGCGGCATCGGCCGCATTCTCGACGGCGACAACCGCTGATCGACCCATCGACCTGAGCCCGCGCCGAGCGGCGCGGGCAGATGGGATGGGCCGAAGCCCAGCCTACTGGCAGTAAGTGACCTCGACGATCTCGGTGTTGACCGAGTTGATTCCGCGCATGTCCCCGACCGGCGTGTAGCAGGGGAAAGCGCCGGTGGCGACGTGCCACATGACGACGTCGTAATCACCGGGCGGAACATCCACCTCCCCACAATCCACCCAAACGACGGTCTCATGGGTGAAAGCGGGGTCGGGCACCACCGGGCAGTCATTGCCGGGACGCCGCGCCCAGTAGACGGTGTTGTGGCGCGCGAGCCCGATGGCGAACGCCTCGTCCTCTTGTCCCCGGACGTCGCCCGAATACCCGTTCCGCGCGCGGAGGGTCACCGTCCCCGAATGATCGGGGATGGTGATCGGCTGATGGGTGACGGTGACCCGCTGCCGGCTGGGATCGGACGTCGGTCCGAAGTCGGGGAAGAGCTCGATCGTCGTGCAATTCGGCTCGCCGGGGCCACTTCGTACCACGACGAGTGTCGTGTCCGAAGCGACGCCGCCGTCACCGAAGGCGAGCGCGGTCGAGACGCGGGTGCGATCGGGCACGATCGTGTAACTCCACTCGCTCTCCGTCGACGCGGCGACTTCCTGCCCGAAGAGGATCGAGAAGTTGGCATGGGTGGTGCGCACGGTGTACGTGACCGGGGTGCCCGGATCGACCTCGCGCGGCTCCACCGAGAGCTCGACGGTGGGCGGCGGCACCGGAGAGCCGATCGGGACGAGATCGACGTTGACCTCCTTGAAATCGCCGGGTCCGAGGAGCACCCCGCGGGTGACCTCGACATAGCCTGGCTCGCGGAAGGTGAAGGCCACCGGTCCCGGATCGCGCTCGAGGACGAATGGCGTGCGCAGGATCTGCCCGGTCGACACGAGCTCGCCTTGTGGGGTGATGTTGAAAACCTCGACGTTGCTCGGCGGATTGGAGAGGACGAGCACCTGCCCCTTCTCCGGATCGGCCGGCGGGGCCGGACGAACGTAGACCGAGTCGGTGGCGACCGCCCAGGCGCCGCCGCGGAAGCCGGCGAACGAGTAGGTCACCGTCCCCAATTGGTCGGGATGGTCGGTGTAGGTGCCGGCGGTGGTGAAAACGCCGATGGGGAGAAGGACGCCGATGTCGGCATCGGAGCCCACGGTTACAGTGACCGCTTCTCCTTCGGTGATCTCGTCCGGGGTGACATTGATCGTCACCGTCGGCGGCTGCGGATTGGGACCGGTGCCCAGCGAATCCAGGGTGACCGAGACTTCTTTGAACGAGCCCGGCCCGAGGAGAACGCCTTCGAGAACGTCCACATAGCCCGGACGGGAGAAATGAATCACATAGTCCCCGCGCTCGAGACTGATGGTCTGCGGAGTCGCCACCTTGGTGACCGGCACCAGATTCGATCCGTCCTCGACCGCCAGAACCTGAGCGCTCGAAGGGGGATTGCTGAAGAGAAAGACCTGAGCGCTGTCCCCGGTTACTTGCGGGTTGGGGATCGCGCCGCGGCTCAAGTCGTACTCCGAGCATCCGGAAACGAGGACGATGAGGATACCGAGGCCGAGAGCCGCCGCCGACCCGGCCAGGGAGAGATTCAGGATCGATCCGTTTTCGATTGCTTCATTCATCGCTGTTCTGTGATTCGCTCTCATCTCCCCATCCCCTCTCAGAAGACCTTGCCGACCTGGACCGCGAGAACCAGGGCATTCGTCCACCGCTCGGTGCGATTGAGCTCGTCAAGACTCACCCGCGCATAGCCCACGCGCAGCGCACCGTCGAGATTCCAGGCGTGGGCGCGTCCCATGACCCCGACCGTCGGTCCGTGGGCGAAGACGACATATTCGGTGACATTACGTACGAACTGCGATGCCGAGCTCCAACCGACGAACGGACCCACCGCTCCACCATAGGGAAACCAGGCGAGGGTGCCCTTGGCCGAACCGTCGGCCAGATCTCCAAGCTCGTTGTCCCCCGCCGGCCACCACCCCACCCCCAGATCGAGACGGACCTCTTGCTTCTCGATCACCAGATCCACGGTCGGCGTCGTCATCGACAACCCACCGGTCCGCATCAGGCCGAGGCCGCCCTGGAGTCCGATGTGCATCCCGGGGCTCGGTCGCTCATGGATGACGACCGGCGCCGGCGCAGGAGCCGGTGCAGGGGTTTCCGGGAGGGGAAGCACCTGCTCCTCGTAGGTGGCGATGTATACGGAAAGTCCGCGACGGGTGTCGGCCAGCTTGGGTGCAAGCAGGGTGATGTGCTTGCGCTTGAGATTGTCGAGCCCCCAGATGCTGCGGGCGATCGCCACCGACACGTCGAGGCGGTGGTCTTCCTTTTTTTTATATTGGTGCCAGCCGGTGGTGTCCGCGGTCGCTTGCACGAAAAGCCACTGATTGGGACCGATGCGATTGACGAGGGCTCGCAGCTCGTCCGCCTGGGCTTTCGGCATGTCGGTGGAGCCCCCGAGCGAGAAGCCGTCGAAGTGCAGCTCCTCGAGCGATCCACGGCTGAAGATGTGAATTCCGTCCGACTCGATCGAGCTGAGCTTGCCGGGAATCTCATCGTCCCCGACGAGCGGCAACTCGGCGCGGACAGGGGATGCCATCAGCAAGGCGGCGCCGAGTAACAATGCGAGAGGCTTCATCGGTTCTATTCTCTGGGGAGATGGGTCGATGTCCGGGCTCGGACGCCATCAGAATACATCTCCGGCGTTTGTCGAACAAGATTCTTGTTTCTGTCTCGGATCGAGTTTCTTGCGAAGAGAGCGCTTCATTCTCATATTGATACTCGCCGCCGGAAGCTGAATTCACCGCCATCTCCGCGGCTTTTGACCACGATGTTGGGGAGTCCGGCGCATGCTGCCATGCAACATCTTTGTTGATGGTCAACATCCATTCTTCGTATGTGGGTCAATGGGCGATTCGTCATGGCAAGGTGTCGAATGGCCGGCATCGAGCCTTCACGTTATGATCACGTCCGTCGCATGGACCACATTGGACAAATCGAGAGGATGAGAACATGGGACCCGAGACGCGACCCAAGACGAGCGTGCAGGAGACGGACGGAGCTCCCGCCCGGGTGCTCGCCGAGGCGCGAGAGGAGCTGGCCCGTTTGCCCAAGCTCCTGCGCATCCTGGTCGAATCGCTCGATGATGCCACCTGGCGCGCCCACCCCGCCCCCGGACGCTGGTCGCCGCTCGAGATCGTCTGCCACCTGCGGGACGAGGAAGCCGACGATTTCGGCGCTCGTCTGAAAGTCATTCTGGAGGGCAAGAGCGAGTTCGCCCCCATCGACCCCGAGGCTTGGGTCGTCGCCAGGCGGTATGGTGATGATGACCCGCGGCGAGCGATCGCCGCCTTCGAGGCCCGGCGCCGGGAGAACCTCGAGCTTTTGGGACGAGTCGATGCGAGCCTCCTCGAGCGCGCCGGATCGAGCGGCAGGACGCGTCTCACCGGGCTCGACGTCCTCGCCGCCTGGGTGGCTCACGATCTCCTCCACCTGCGGCAGCTCGCCGGAACATTGGCCCGACTCTGGGCCACCCGCTGGGATTCCCTCCAAAGCGCCTATGCGGGGCCATTGCCTTATCCGCCCGGAGAATCGAAGAGCTGAAGAGCCCGCCTTCTCAGACAACCATGCGGTCGAGCCGGCGGCAGTGGGGTTTCGCGCTCATGACAGCCGCACCGGCGCTCGTCGTCTATACGCTGACCGCCTGCCGCGACATCGCCTGGATGGACTCGGTCGAATTCGCGCTTTCGAGCGCTGTCTTCGGCGTTCCTCACCCCACCGGATACCCGCTCTATTCGCTCGCCATCCGGCTTGCGGGAGCGACGGGTTTCGGGCCGGCTTTCGGACCGAGTCTCTTCTCGGGGCTGGCGGCGGCGGCGGCATGCGGCGTGTGCGCGATTGTCGGGCTCAGGATCGGCCTCCGCCCCGAGGCGGCGCTCACCGGAGCTCTCTCCCTCGCCTTCTCTCGCGAAGTGCTTGCTCAGGCGACGGTGCCCGAGGTCTACAGCCTCCATCTCTTGATCGTGGCCCTCCTCCTTCTCGTTGCCCTCGACTCGACGTCGGAGCGCGATCCAAGCCGCTCGCTCCTCGTGCTCGCCTATCTCTTCGGGCTCGGGCTCGCCCATCACTTGACCGTCGTCTTCATCTTGCCGGCGCTGCTCGTCATTATTACCGCCCGCGGATGGCGCCGTCTCACTCGGCTCGGCTTGCCCACGGCCGCCGCCATGGCGGTCGTGATCGGGATCGCGCTCACCCTCTATGGTGTGCTGCCGCTTCGCTCGCTCGCCGATCCCATCCTCGATCAGGGCGATCCGGAGACTCCCGGGCGACTTCTAGCGCACATCACCGGCCGGCAGTTCAGCTATCGCCTTCTCACCTCCGAGACCACCTACGTGACGGGTGAGCTCGCGCGCTTCTTCCGCCAGCTCCCGCACCAGTGGACTCCGATCCACCTCGCGGCGGCGGTGATCGGGCTGGGCGCCTTGTTCCGGCGCCGGGAGAGGCGGCGACTCGCCGTCGCGCTTGTGCTCCTGGTGACGGCGGTCGTGGCGCATGCGGTCGAGTACCGCATTCCGGACAAGAGCGCCTATTTTCTTCCCGCCTATCTCGCGCTTGCTCTCCTGATCGCGGCCGGCGCCGATGCGGTGATCGGGTTCGTCCGGCGATGGCCGGGGAGAAGCGCGCAAGCATTCGCCGGCCTGGCGCCGCTCGCCCTGGTCATCGTCCTGCCGCTCGCCTCGGCGATCGCCCATGTCTCGGAGAACGATCGCCATGGTGACCATTCGCTGCGCGACCTGACGATCGAGGTCGTGCGGCGCACGTCCCCCGGTTCCTTGATCGTCAACGATGATATGAGCCTCGCCTTCTCGATCCTCTACCTGCAGCTTGTCGACGGACTGTTTCGCGACCGGGAAGTGGTGATGCAGTACCTGTTGCCCTTGCCCTGGTATGCGGAGCGACTAGCAAAGCTCGATCCGCTCCTTCCGGCAGAGGTGCGATCCCGAGCAGCGCGGCGACAGGGACTCGAGGGACGAGCGCTCGGTGACCGAACGGCAGCCGATGCCCGCGAGCTCGCCGCAGCGCTCGCCGAGCGAGCCCGGACCAAGCGCGACGTCTTTCTCTACTTCCATGACTTCGAAATCGATCGGCGGAGCTTCGAGAATCTGGCGCTCGCCGATCGCGGGCTCGTGTATCAGGTGGTGGATAGAGAGGCCACTCGACAGCCGTCGATTCCCGGCGCCACGTTCGCCCGTCTCTCCGCCTATGAAGCTGCCCATCGCCATACGCGCTACGAGCGCATGGTCGCTCGTCGCTTCGCCGCCGCTTCGAACCGGGCGGGGATTGCGCATGTCAATCTGGGCGACTTCGCGACAGCCGAGGCGGAGTTCCGGCAGGCGATCGCGCTCGAGCCGGAATACGCGCAAGCCTGGTTCAATCTCGGTATCCTGGCCGCCGATTACCTGGGCCGCCGGGACGAGGCGATCGAGGCCTGGCGCACCTTCCTGTCACTCTCCCCCGAGTCTCCCGATGCGCCGGCGGTTAGGGCTCGATTGTCCCAGCTGGCGGCAGCAAATCCGCGTGAGGCGGCGAGATCTCGGCCCGTCATCACCGATTCCACCGGCCTACTCGACAGTCCGCGCGCGGGCCCCTAGACTCCCGCCGCATGAACCGCCGCGGTTTGGATGACATGCTCGGTCTCGGGGTGGATGTCCTGGAGATCGACCGCATGCGCCGCGCTGTCCGCCGCTGGGGTGATCGCCTGCTCGAGCGGGTCTTCACCGCGGGGGAGCTCGCCTACTGCCAGGAGCGCCGGGATCCATCGGCCTCGCTGGCGGTGCGTTTCGCGGCGAAAGAAGCATTCGCCAAAGCGGTCGCCGCCAAGACCGATCCCGGGTGGCAGGAGGTGGAGGTGGTCGTGGGTAGCGACCGCAAACCCTCGCTCAACCTCTCGCCGCGGCTTTCCCGACTCCTCGACGGGAGGCGCGTGCTGGTGAGCCTCTCCCATTCGGAAGAAGTGGCGATGGCGGCGGTCATTATCGCTTAGCCGAGGGGAGTGCCATCGGAATGAGGCTCGTCACCCGGGACGAGATGCGCGAGCTTGATCGCGCCACCATCGAGGACTATGGCATTCCCGGTCTCACCCTCATGGAGCGGGCGGGGCGGGGAGTGGTGCGGGCGATTCAGGCTCGCCACCCGGTGCTCGCGGGACTTCGCACGCTCGTCCTGGCCGGACGCGGCAACAATGGGGGCGACGGGTGGGTGGTGGCCCGCGTGCTCCGAGAGCACGGCGCCCAGGTCGAGGTGATCACGACGGCGCCGCTCGCCGACCTCTCCCCGGATGCGCGCGCCAATGCCGAACGCTACCTGGCGATGGGAGGGGTCGTGGGATCGCTCGCGAACGAGCCAGATTGGCAGCGATTCCGCGCCGCGGCCCAGGAGGCCGATCTCATCGTCGACGCCCTCCTCGGCACCGGCTTTCGCGGGCCGGTGCGCGGCTCGCTCGTCGACGTCATCGAGATCGTCAATGCCTCGGCGGCGGAGATCGTGGCGGTCGACATCCCTTCGGGGCTCGATGCCGACAGCGGTGAAGTCGACGGGGCCTGTATCGAGGCCGATCTCACCGTGACCTTCGGCTTCCCCAAGCTCGGATGCGTCGTCGATCCTGGACGGGATGTCTCGGGCGAGCTCGAGATCGTCGACATCGGGCTTGTCGCCGAAGCGATCCAGCGCCTCGAAGAGAGATTTCGCCTCATCGATGACGAGCTCGCGGCCTCGCTCGTTCCGGTGCGGCGGGCGAACGACCACAAGGGACGCTTCGGCCGCCTGCTCGTCGTCGGCGGGTCGGCGGGATTCACCGGCGCCGTGGCCCTCGCCGGCCGAGCGGCGCTTCGCGTCGGGGGAGGGCTCGCGACCGTGGCGGTGCCCGTCAGCTGTTGGGATCTGCTCGCCGGAAAGCTCACCGAAGTCATGACCCTCGGACTTCCGGAGACCGGGCGGCGTACCGTTTCGGTGCGCGCCGTCGACGACATCCTGGCCGCGGCGGAGCGAGCCGATGCGGTGGCTCTCGGGCCAGGGATGTCGCGCGAGCCGGAAACCGCCGAGCTCGTGCGCCATCTCGTGCATCAGATCGAGACTCCCATCGTGCTCGATGCCGACGGGTTGAACGCCTTCGAAGGTCGCGTCGAGGAGCTCGCAGCAACCCGCGCCCGCATCATTCTCACTCCTCATGTCGGAGAGATGGCTCGACTCACCGGTCTCGAGCCACCCCGTGTCGAAATGGAGCGGCTTCACCTCCCGGGACGGCTCGCCGCCGCGATCGGACAAGTGGTGCTCCTCAAGGGCTCGCCTTCGGTGGTGGCGGCGAGCGACGAGCCCACGACCATTTGCCCTCGGGGCAATCCGGGAATGGCGACGGCAGGGGCGGGAGATGTGCTCACCGGAGTCATTCTCGGGCTCCTCGGGCAGGGCCTTGCCCCCTATGAAGCGGCCTGGCTCGGGATGTTCGTTCACGCCCGGGCCGGTGACCGGGCCGCCGATCGGCTGGGCGTGCGCGGCTTGATTGCGGGCGATATCTTGGAAGAGGCTCCGCTCGTCTTGCGTGAGCTCGCGGGGCGGAAGAGCGCACTCGAGTCCGATTTGAAAATGGACGTAAGACTTGGGTAGAGCCGGCTCCCCCTGGACCGGCGAAACAAGTCGGAGGAGGATCCTGATGGGTAGCACGCGAGCCCGAAGTGACGTCGTAGCGGTGGCCCAGCACCTGAGTCGGCTCGGATACCTCGTTGCCGATTGCGGAGTCGTGAGCGCCCGGGTGGGGCAAGAGATCGTGGTGACGCCGGAGGGCGTACATCGCTCTCTTCTCGGAGCGCGCGACCTCGAGAGCATCCGTCTCGACGGCAAGCACGGCCGGGAGGTCAAACCTTCGTCCGACCTCTGGACTCATCTCGTCATCTACCGGGAGCGCGAAAATCTTGGCGCGATCATCTTCGCTCATCCGCCGTATGCCTCGAGCTTTGCCATCTCGGGCGAAGGGCTCGACCAGCATGTCCTTCCCGAGATGGTGCTTCGCCTCGGGCACATCCCGCTCATCCGCC
>JBIOUT010000342.1:0-5992 GCA_044867365.1 Candidatus Eiseniibacteriota bacterium
GGGAGACGGTGCCGACCAAGATCGATTTCCACGGCTGGCACAATGACGCCTGGTATGACCCTTCCCTCTCCGAGGTGCCGCGCGAGGTCAAGCTCGGCCTCTATCTCTCCGACGTTCAATCCGGCCAATTCGCTTACATCGCCCGGAGCCATGCCGGCACCCGGCATCGCCATTGGAACGAGCGCGAGATCGCGCACTTCGCCGACCGCATCGTCGAGGTCAAGGGGCCGGCCGGGACCACGTTCCTCTTCGACACCGCCGGCATCCACCGCCAATCGACCCCGGTTCTCCGCCCTCGCCGTGCGGTCTTCTTCAATTACCACGATCCCCGGTTCCCGCTGCAGGCGATCGACGTCAAGGCGTATCGTTACCACCCGCTCATCCTGAATGCCGCGTTTCTCGGCGATCTCTCGCCCGAAGATCGCCGGGTGCTCGGGTTCGGCAATCGCTCAACCTACCAGCCGGCGCGTCGACAGGAGACGCGACGCCGCTGGCTCCATGCGCTCTATGGCGGCATCTTCACCTTCGTTCTCGAGGTCGAAAGCACGCTCGAGACCGCCCGCAGCGGCTGGCGTTATGCCTTGCGCAAGCTGCGTCGCGACTGATGCCGACTATTGATTCGGGGTAAGCGGCGCCCAGATGGCGCCGGCGACCAGCCGCCGCTTGACCTTCTCGACCGCTCGCAGGACCGAGGCGTCGGTGTCGAGAGAGCCGATTTCAGACATACCCACCCAACGGGCGTCGCGGGCATCGGAATCGGGCTGGATCTTCGTGCGGTGGGATCGGAGAAGAATCCGCAGATCGAAGTGCTCGTGGAGGGGTTCACTGCCGCGCGCCGGGATCGAGTGAACATCGAGGTCGAAGAGCGCCGGTGGGCCCTCGGGCGCTTCCAGGGAATTGACCCCAGTCTCCTCCACGACCTCGCGGCGGGCCGCGGCGAACACATCGACATCCCCCGGATCGATGTGTCCCCCGGGCTGGAGCCACTTGTCGAGCCGGCGGTGGAAGACGAAGAGAAGAGAGGTCTGGTCGGGGTTCAGGACGAAGGCGCTGGCGGTGAAATGCCCCGGATGGTAGTGATGGCGGGAAAGGGCGTTCTTCCCGCCGGCCGCGAGCTCGAGCATCCGCTGCCGGTGCTTGGCCTCCTCGGCGTCTTCCGGCACCAGAGCCTCGATCATCCCGATCAGGCGGTGGAGACTGAGGGATGACGGTAGCCCGGCTTGCTGGCCTGGTCTAGGATCAGTCGTCGACATGTCCTATGGCGCCGCCTCGACCATCGAACCTCCTTCCTGGCCACTCCACACGGCCACCCGAACGGCAACAGGCGTACAAGCATATCAGAACCTCGGCGGCCGATACGTGGTGCGGGGCTCGCCCCCTCGCTGGCGGCAGTCGGTGTAGGATCGTGAGCCGATGATCCAGGGAGTGGAAACCAAGCTTCTCGCCACCAACACGGATAGCCGCGGCTTCTTCCGCGAGCTCATTCGGGTCAACGACCCCTTCTTCAGCGAGGGCTTCGCCCAGTGGAGCCACAGCCTCATGGAGAAGAATGTGGTCAAGGCCTGGCACTACCATCATCGGCAGGTGGACTGGTGGTATGTGGCGATCGGTGAGATCGAGGTCGTGCTCTACGATCTGCGCGAGCTGAGCCCGACGCACGCGCAGAAGATGGTCTTCCCCCTGGGCGAGAAGCACCCGGGAGTGGTCCGGATCCCGCCCGGTGTGGCTCATGGCCTCAAGGTGCTCACACCCGAGGCGCATCTCTTCTACATCACGAGCCAGACTTATGATCCCGAGGATGAGGGGCGATACCCCTTCGACTCCGACCTCATCCCCCACTCCTGGGGCGATCCCTCGATCCTCATCGTTTCCGAGCGCGACCAGCGCCTTCACGTGCCTCCTTATCCGCAGCCGGTTGCAACCCCCGCCTGACGCGATGCGGCGGCGCCGCTGACCGGGAAAATCTGCCGATGGCGCCCTTGACCGTGGCCGGTCGCACAACCCTGATCACCGGCGCCTCGAGCGGCATCGGCCTTGCTCTGGCTCGCGCTCTGGCCATGCGCGGCGCGCGACTCGTGCTCACCGCCCGGCGGCTGGATCGACTCGAGCAACTGGCGGCCGAGATCGGGGGCGGCGGACACCCGCGGCCGATCGTGGTGCCGGGAGACCTCGCTCAACCCGGCGTTCCGGAGGCGGTGTTCGCGCGGGCCCGAGAGGCCGCGGGTCCGATCACGATTCTGATCAACAACGCCGGCTTCAGCCGCTACGGCGCCACCCACCTCGTCGAGCCCGAGACCTTGGCCGCGATCGTGCGAGTCAACGTCGAGGCGCTGGTCCGCCTCACCCGACTCGCTCTCCCCGAGATGGTCGAGCGCCGCGACGGCGCCATCCTCAACATCGCCTCGACCGCCGGGTTTGTGCCGCTCCCCTATATGTCGACGTACGCGGCCGCCAAAGCCTTCGTCGTCAGCTTCTCGCAGGCGGTGTACGCCGAGGTCAAGGATCATGGCGTTCGGGTGATCTGCCTCTGCCCGGGCCGAACGCTCACCGAGTTCTTTACCGTGGCGCGCTATGACCGCTCGCCGCGCCTCAACCTCGCCCGCACCGGAATGACCGCCGAGGCGGTGGCCGCGGAGGGTATTGCCGCGCTCGCCGCCGGGGCGCCGGTTCGAAGCGCGGGGGTGGGGAATCGACTGATGGTCGGCGCTCTGCGCTTGCTGCCGCGGCGGCTGATGCTCGACACCGCCGCCTGGCTCATGCGCCCGCGTTGATGGAACGCAGGCGACGATCGGTCCAAGCCCGGGCCCGGCGGGCGACGACCTCCGCATTCGGCGGACCTCTCCTCCGCCCATTCCTCGCCCACCCCATCGCCATCACGACGGTTCTCGCGGTGATGGTGCGGTTGGCGCATTTCTCCTTCTTCCGCAAGAGCATCCTGGCGGTCACGCCGATCCTCGATGCCGAGCTCTACGATGCTTGGGCGCGACGCATCGCCGCCGGCGACTGGCTCGGCCAGGGAGTCTTCTACGCCAACCCGCTTTATCCTTATTTCCTCGGCGTCATCTACCGCATCGCAGGCCCCAACGCCGACGCGGCGCGGCTCATCCAGCATGGACTCGGGGCGGGCACCGTGGGCCTCATCGCTCTTCTGGCGCAACGGGCGTTCGGGCCGATGGCGGCGCTCGGCGCCGGCGTCCTCGCCGCACTCTACGGTCCTTTCCTTCTCAATGAGGATCTCCTCCTCACCGAGACCCTGGTCGTCTTTCTCGGGGCCGCATCCCTGGCTCTATGTCTGGGCTCCGAACCACCTCAATCCGCGCCCCCAACCTTGTCGCGCCCGCCGGTGCGATCACGTCCTGGCTCCCCGCAATCTCCCGCGCTTTCTCTGGCGCCTCCCGTTGAATGGTGGCGGCCGCTCGTTGGACTCGCTGCGGGATTGACCCTCGGGCTCGGGCTCCTGGCGCGGCCGACGCTCTTGCCGCTCGCCGCGATCATCTGGCTCGCCACGCGGAGCCCCCGCAATGCGCTCATCGCCGGCCTTGGCATGGCGCTGGCGATCGCCCCGGTGACCGCACGCAACTACGTTGTCAGCGGCTCGCCGGTCCTCATCACCGCTCACGGCGGCGAGACGTTCTATGTCGGCAATCGCGCCGGAGCCGACGGCTCCAACCTGCAACCGCCCTTCGTGCGCTCGGGCCCGCTCACCGAGCACGAGGACTACCGGCGCGAGGCATCGCGCCGGCTGGGCCGCGAGGTGGATCTGGCGACATCCTCACGCTATTGGCGGCAGCAGGCGCTCGCCGACATCACTCAGGATCCTGGCCGATGGCTACGCCTCGAATGGAAGAAGCTCGGCCTCCTCCTCCATGCGTACGAGAAGGGAGACAACATCGATCAAACGACCGCCCGCAGTCAGATCTCTGTGCAGCGCTGGCCTCTTCCCGAATACGGACTCGTCCTCGCCCTTGGTCTCTTCGCCGCTTTCGTCGAGCGCCGCCGGCTCAACCGCCCGGCGGGACTGCTCGGGCTCGCCGCCATCGCCTACGCCGTGGGGTGCCTTCTCGTCTTCGTCACCTCGAGATATCGCTTGCCGCTCCTCGTCCCTCTCCTCCCCTTCGCCGGCCAGGGGATCGCGACCTTCTGCGATGCGCTCGCCGGCATCGTCAAGCACCCCCTGAGATCCGCCGGCCGCGTCGCGGGAGGGATCGCCACCGTCGCCATCCTCCTCCTCGTTTTCCACCGCCCACTCCCCGCCGCCGATCGCGACGATCCCACCCTCGTTGCGATCAATCTCGGGTATCTCCGCGAGCAAGCCGGCGACCTCGACGGCGCGGTCGCGGCCTACCGCGAAGCGATCGCCCGCCGTCCCTCGGAGACCCTCGCTCATTTCGACCTCGGCATGGCCGAGCGGCAGAGAGGCAACCTGGCCGCCGCCGAATCGTCATTTGCGCGCGCGGTCGCCATCGATCCCCGGTATGCCGATGCCGTCTATCAACTGGCGATGACCCGCGAGCAAGCCGGCGATCTCGATTCCGCCTTTCGTCTTTTCCAGCGGGCGGTCGAGCTCGAGCCCAATAGCTCGCGCTTTCATCGCGACCTCGGCCGAATGTTCGGTCGACGCGGCGAGGTGGCGGAGGCGATTCGGTGCTGGGAGCGGGCGCTCGCCCTCGATCCCGCGGACAGCGCGACCGCCGGCAGGCTCGAGCGATTGCGGGCGGCGACGACGAGGGCCGCCGGGCGGGATTGATTCTTTACTTATTGATTCTTTATCTCTTTACTTATTGATTCTTTATCTAAGGAGCACGGCGCGCCCGCGCTGGATGCCGTTGGGAAGCGCCGCCTCGAGATAGTAGACCCCCGCGGGTAGGCGATCGCCGCCCGCTCCCCGCCCATCCCAGACGAGGCGCACCGGACCGGCGCCGAGGGGGCCGTCGTGAATCAGGGCGACCCGCCTCCCGCTCGCCGCCACGACAGCGACATGTGCGCGCGCCACCGGCTCGGCGATCTGGAGCTCGATGGTGAGCAGGTTGCGGAAGGGATTGGGAGCCAGCGTGATCTCCGGCATTCGTGGGGCAAGATCGCCGCCTTCGACGGCGAGGGTGTTGTCGAACCAATAGGCGTCGAGGAAGGGCCTCACCCCCCCTTGCTGATCGGCGAACCACAAGGCCGCGGGGCCCATGTCCGTGCGCAGCCCCAGGCTCACATCGGCGGCCGGCTCGCCAAGGTCGCTCACCAGGGAGTAATCCGAGACTTGGGTGGGGTTGGGGAGGAGAAGCGAGCGATAGTGGAGCTCCCGGCTGACAACGCGGTAGACGATGTGCGCGTACTGCCCTTGACCGACCGCGTCGAAGTTGTCCGCCCCTTCGAGGTTCGGGACCACGATCTCGGCCGTCACTGGAAACGTGGCGCCGGCATCGGGGCTCCAGGCGCAGCGCAGGGTCCCGTCGCCGCGGAGATAGAGGGCCACCATTTCCGGCCCGCTCCCCTCGGCCAGCCGGACGCCAATGATACCGGGAATCGGCCCGGCGACCGGAGTCTCGGGCTGAAAGGGGATGGAAGGCAAACCGGCCTGGAGATGGCGGCGGTGGATGATCCTGCCGCCCGTGCTATCGGCCGCCACCCAGGCCACATGAACGACGCTGTCCGGCCCCGCCATCACCGCGGCGCCCGTCATGTCGACGGGCAGGGTCGTCGATCCGACAAGACGCGGAGCGCTCCAATTCGCGCCGCCGTTGGTCGAGCGCAGGAAGTTGAGGTCGACGTTGAATCCGTGATCCACCCGATAGGAGCGATAGATGAGATAGAGACGCCCCGCTTCAATGGGATCATGAGCGAGATCGGGCTCGATCAATGTCTCACCGGTGGCCGCGGTCGTCAGCTGCCAGTCGGGGGTCTGGCCGACGGGAGTGCGAGCGACGCGCACCGCGTAACCGGCCGGCGTCTGCTCGAGCATCGCCAGCACGAGCTCACCCGGATTGTCGATGTGAACGAG
>JBIOUT010000343.1:0-3465 GCA_044867365.1 Candidatus Eiseniibacteriota bacterium
GATCGCGTCAAGCCGCTCAAAAAACGAGAATCCCGGAGGACACCACGATGATCCGGCATGTCTTTGCAGTGATCCTCGTTCTTGCAGCAACCGTAGGCCGTGCCGCTGCTGCCACCGTCTACGACAACACCATCACCTACACCAATCGCGAGAATGTCCTCCTTCCCGCTGGGCAGGTGGAGAGCGGAGAGCACGGCAACACGATCACGCTTGCCGGCACCGAGCGTACAGTGACCGGAATCACTATCAAGCTTCGCATCGGCGGAGCGGGAGTAGCGCAATTCGATCTCAAGCTGCGCTTCTATCAGAATGACGGTCCGGCCTCCACGCCGGGCACCCTTCTCTGGGAGAGCCCGCTCTTCCATCGCGTGATCGACAGCGGCGCTCCGCTCACTTACTCGTTCACCGTGCCCAACATCCAGGTCCCGGACAGCTTCACGTTCACCGAACAAGTCTTCAACCGGCAGCTGAACATGGCCGCCATGGGACCCTCCGAGTTCAACCCGCCGGGCATCGGGAGCGCGCCCTTCGGCTTCTGGCGGCGATTGACCGCGGATACATGGGAATTCGTCGGGCTCGACGAGCCTCCTTTCGGCGCCAAGGTGCTCGCCGAGGCTACGGCCGGCTTGTCTCTAGATGCTCCCGAAGTCGATCCCCTTGCTCTGCGCGTCGAGCCCAACCCGGTCGTCGACCGAGTCCGCTTCTCGTGGGAGAGCGGCTCTCCTGAGCGACCCTGCGTGCTCGACGTTTTCGATCCTCAGGGTCGCGTCCTGGCCCGCTTCCGTGCCGGGGCTCCGAGTCTCGTCTGGTCACTGGATCCTTCGACACCGCGCGGCGTCTATTTCGCCCGCTTGACGAAGGAGGGTGTCTCCACCACAACCAAGTTCGTGGTGTTGCAATGACTCCTCTGTCCTAGACCAGGACCAGGGCGCATGACGGCCGGCGATCTCAATGGAGACGAGCTGACCGACCTCGTGGTCGCCGATGCCGCCGGAGACAACCTCGCCGTGCTGCTTTCTCTCGGCGACGGCGCCTTTCAGTCGCCGAGCTTCTATGCCATGGCCGACCGGCCAACTTCCGTGGCCATCGGCGATCTCAACGGCGATCAGATTCCCGATCTCGTCGTCGCCAACGTCTTCTCCGACACGATCGCCATTCTCATGGGATTGGGGGCGGGTGCCTTGCGCTGACGCAAACGGGCCACTCCGCTACTCGCCAAACTTCAAGGCGCTGCCGCCTCCGTTCCCGGCAAGAGAAGGGAGAGCGCCGGCACATAGGTGATGAGCAGGAGAGCAATGAGGAGGAGCGCGAGGAAGGGCACCGACACTCGATAGAGGAGCGTCACGGATCTCCGGAAGCGAAAGGCGGCGATGAGGAGATTCATCCCCACCGGCGGGGTCCAGTAGCCGATCTCCAGGTTGACGAGAAAGATGATCCCCAGGTGGAGGAGATTCACCCCATAGCCCTGGGCGATCGGCACGATCAACGGCACGGCGACGATGAGGGCGGAGAACATGTCGAGGAGACAGCCGACCACCAGGAGAAACACGTTGAGGAGGAGGAGAAAGACGAGCTTCGACTGCACGGCCCCCTGCATCCACTCGAAGATGGCGTAGGGGACCTCGGCATCCACCAGGTAGTTGGTGAGCCCGAAGGCGGTGGCGAGGACGATGAGAATGCCGCTCACGAGCAGCATCGCTTCTTTGATCACGCGCGGCACGGCTCGGAAGGGGATGTCGCGGTAGATGAAGACTTCGATGACGAAGGCATAGAGGGCGGTGATGGCGGCAGCCTCGGTGATCGTCACCGCCCCGGAATAGATCCCGCCGAGGACGGCGAAAGGAAGCGGCAGCTCCCAGGCGGCGCCGCGCACCGCGGCGAATACTTCGCGGGCGGCGAAGCGCTGGCGCGGCATGCCCCGCGCCGCGCGCATGCTGTAGAGACCCACCAGGGTGAAGAGCAGGATCCCGGGCAGAAGGCCGGCCAGAAACATCTTGTCGACGCTCGCCTGTGCGACGTAGGCATAGATGATGACCGGAAGCGACGGCGGAAACAGGATGCCCAGGCTCGGAGCAGCGGTGAGCAGTCCGAGCGAGAAACGCTCGCTGTAGCCTTCGGCGAGGAGTCCGGGAAGCAGGATCCCGCCCATGGCGATGATGGTCACTCCCGAAGCGCCGGCGAATGAGGTGAAGAGACCGCAGGCGACGATCGCCACGAGCGCCAGGCCGGCCGGGAACCACCCCAGCACCGCGCGCGAGAGTCGCACGAGCCGCGCCGGCGAGCCGGCTTCGGCGAACAGATAGCCGGCGAGGGTGAAGAGCGGGATGGCAATCAGCATCGGGGCGGTGGCGAGCCGTTGCATCTCGACGATGACCGCCGTCGTATCGATCCCCTCGTGGCGGAAGGCGATGAGGGCCACGAGCCCGAGAACGCAGAAGATGGGCATTCCGAGGAGAGCGAGCAGGGTAATGCCCGAGACGGCGGCGATCATGAGGATGGAGCCTCGAGAGACGCCCTCTCCCCGAGCGGTGGAATCTCCGGCGGCGGAGGTTGGGGGAAGAGTGCCAGGTCGACGAACCTGTAGGTCATGAGGGCGAGAGTCACCGGGATGACGCCGAGGAGAATCCACGTCGGCAGCTGTAGGAATTCGCGCTCGTTGTTGGCGTATTCCGAAGCGAGATGGCGATAGGCCGATTCGGCAAGCACCGCACAGGTCGAGGCGGCGGTGAGATGAGTGAGGAGGCCGGCCACGCGCTTGGCGGGCGGCGGCAGGAGACGTCCTAGAACATCCATCTGGATATGGCGCCCTTCACGCGTAGCGACAGCGCCGCCGAGGAATCCGATCCAGAGGGTGAGATATCGGAGCAGCGGATCGATCCACAGAATCCCGCCCCCGGCGAGGTTGCGGAACACGACCTGGGCTGCGGAGAGGAAGACCATGCCGAGAACGATCAGGGCGAGAAGGGCGATCTCGGCCCGACGCAAGACGGCGACGAGGAGTCGGCCCGGAGCGAAGCGGTCGACCAGGAAGTGACGGAGGAGGACGAGACCGACGGCACCGAACCCGAGGGCGATGAGCACCTGGGCGGTGGGGACAGGCCGAGCGAAGAGCCGCGCGCCAACCGCGACCAGGATGTGCTCCTCTGGACCGGTGGTAGGTTCCACTCGGCGGTTCCGGCTAGGACATCCCTTCGGCGCAGGGACGATTCATCGACCCACTGCCATCGCGATCCTATCGAACTCGGGCTGTTCGTTCTGCTGGCTGCTCCACGCGCTCCCCTCCCGAATTGGACGCGGGACTATATCATGAGGCCGCTACCGGCTGATCGTGCCTGGTGCGCCGACAGCGCATGGTCTAGATTCGTCCGAGGAAATCCCTCCAATGACGCTATCCGTGGGTACCCGACTCGGCCCCTATGAGATCGAGGCGCCGCTCGGCGCCGGCGGCATGGGCGAAGTCTACCG
>JBIOUT010000344.1:0-4889 GCA_044867365.1 Candidatus Eiseniibacteriota bacterium
CGGCCCCACCTGGCGATCGAAGTAGCTTCCCAACCTCTTGCGCAACAACAGCCTGGCCCGATGGAGCCGGGACTTCACCGCCGGCACCGAGAGGTCGAGGATGCGGGCGACCTCCTCGTTGTCCATCCCTTCGACGTCCCGGAGGATGATCACCACACGGAAGTCTTCAGGCAACCGGTCGATCGCATGGCTGATCACCTCGAGCGCCTCATGGGAGAGAAGGGATCGATCGGGGGATTCTTGCCCGGACTCTTGCATCTCCCGGAGGGTCTGCTCGGCCTGAGGGGTCACCTCGTCGAGATCGCTGTGCTGATGGCGCTTCTCGAGGTTGAGCTTGGCGAAGCAAGCGTTGGCTGCGATCCGGTAGAGCCAGCTCGAGAAGGCCGACTCGCCGCGGAAGGTGTCGATCTTCTCGTAGACGCGAAGAAAGACCTCCTGCAGCACCTCTTCGGCCAGGGCCTCGTTGCGCGTGAGCTTGATCGCCAGCCGATAGACCTTGTTCTCGTAGCGCGACACGAGCTCCTGGAAAGCCTCGGTGTCGCCCTTGCGCACACGCTCGATGAGAGTGAGGTCATCGATGACAGGCATCTTGACTGAAGCGATGGAGCCGGTTCTTTCCGGGCTCGGCCGTCAATTGACCGCCTGGCCCCGGGGTGCCAGTTTAGCACGAGGTCGACAGGCGTCCCTCTCGCCCGGCCTCACGAGCTGCGCTACTATGGATGGGCCACGGTCGCATCAGGAGGAATGCCATGCTGGCGACCCGCCGTTCGACGCCCGGTTTCGGCTTGACCGCCGCCCTCGTTCTCCTCGCCGTTGCCTCCTTGCCGGGCCACGCCGGCGCCACCGATCCCGACATCCAGGCATTGGTCGATCAGGTCAGCCAGACTCGCCTCTCGGGGTTCATCCAACGGCTCCAGGACTTCCACACCCGTTACTCCGGTTCCGACTCGGTGATTGCCGCGGCCGATTGGATCATCCAGCAGCAACAGAGTTTCGGCTATACCAACATCTTTCAACATCCGTTCACGTGGAACAATCGCCCGCAGCGGAACATCGTCGTCATCAAGACCGGCACGACGCGACCCAATGAGATCTATGTGATCGGGGGGCATTACGACACGACCTCGAACATGCCGTTGACCGCGGCTCCCGGCGCCGACGATGACGGCTCGGGGACCGCCGCCGTTCTGGTCCTGGCGGAGATCCTCGCCGATGTCGATCTCGATGCCACGGTCATGTTCGCCCACTGGGCGGCGGAGGAGCAGGGATTCGTCGGCAGCCAGGCCTGGGTCACCTTCGCCAGGAGCGAGGGGTACGACATCCGGCTCTACATGAATCTCGACGCCTGCGCTTATCAGGGAGACCAGGTGCGGGATGTGGAGCTCTTCAGCGATGCGCGGTCGATGCCCTTCAATACGATGATGCGCGACCTTTGCCTCAAGTACACCAACCTGCAACCGCTCATCGTCAACCCCATCCCGTTCAGTGATCACGTGCCGTTCCAGAACGCCATGATCCCCTTCACCTATTCCATCGAGGAGGACATCACTCCTTTCATCCACACCCCGAATGATCTCCTCTCGACTCTCGACATGAGCTACTGCCAGGAGATCGTGCAGACCAACCTGGCGAGTCTCGTCACCTTCGCCGGTCTCACCGTCACCGGTGTTGACGAGCTGTCCCCGGCCGTTGCCTCGACGCGGGCGCTCCGCCTGATCGGGGCCAACCCGGTCGCGCCGTGGCGGAATCCCGCGCTTTTCGAGGTCCGGTTGCCGGCCGCCGTTCCGGCGCGGGTTGCGATCTACAGCGTCGATGGCCGGTCGATCGGGACTCTCCTCGACGGCATCGCCGGACCGGGAGCCGTGGAGCTTTCCTGGGAAGGACGGGACTCCGGCGGGAAGCGCGTCCCGGCCGGTGTCTATCTGGCGCGGCTCGCTGCGGGAGCTCATTCCGGAACGGTCAAGCTCGTCGTGTCGCCTTGACTCGCAGCACGCCCCCTGTCGCCCCCGCCGCCCGCAGCCAGCCGGTGGGCGACTCCGCCACTCTGGAGGGCGTGCTCGATCACATCGTCTATGCCAACGAGGAGAACGCCTGGAGCGTGGTGCGGCTCCTCGTGCCGAGACATCGCGAGCCGGTGACTGCGGTCGGCAACCTCCTCGGAGTCCAGCCCGGCGAGAGCCTGCGCCTCGACGGGAGATGGACTCGCAGCCGGAAATACGGCGAACAGTTCCGGGTCGACTCCTTCGTCACGCTCAAGCCCGCCACTCTCGTCGGCATCGAGCGCTATCTCGGCTCCGGCCTGGTGCGCGGGATCGGCAAGGTGATGGCGGCGCGGTTGGTCGGGCAGTTCGGCCTCCAGACGCTCGAGATCATCGAGAGCGAGCCCGAACGCCTCACCGATGTCCCCGGCATCGGCCCGGTGCGGAGCGCGCGAATCCGCCGCGCCTGGGAGGAACAGCGCCACATTCAAGATGTCATGGTGTTCCTCCAATCGCACGGCGTCTCTTCCACCTATGCGGTCAAGATCTATAAAACCTATCGGGAGCGCGCGATCGCGATCGTCCGGGACGATCCGTATCGCCTCGCCGCCGATATCTTCGGCATCGGCTTCAAGACCGCCGACCGAATCGCCGGCCGCCTGGGCATTCCGCCGACCTCGCCTCGCCGCGCCGCAGCCGGGGTGATCCATGTGCTCGGCGAGCTGGCCGATCAGGGACACGTGTACGCCGAGCGGCAGGAGCTCGAGGCCCTGACCGCGAAGATGCTCGAGATCGAGACCGCGGCCGTCGAGCGGGCGATCGACGAGCTCGCCCGCGAAGGTTCGGTGGTCCTCGATGGGATCCGCGGAGAGGCCGTCTATCTGAGGTCGCTCTATATTGCCGAAGCGGGAGTCGCCGAGCGCTTGCTCGGCATGCTCATGACCGCGACTCCGCCGATCGACGTCGATGTCGATCGCGCCATCGCCTGGCTCGAATCCCGGACCGGGATCACCCTCGCCGCCGGCCAGGCCCGCGCCATTCGCCGCGCCGTCTCGAGCCGACTCCTCGTCATCACCGGCGGACCGGGCACCGGCAAGACCACGCTGGTGAACGGGATCGTCCAGATCCTCGAGCGGAAAGGGGTCCGCATCGCGCTCGCCGCTCCCACCGGGCGCGCCGCCCAGCGCTTGCGCGAAACCACGGGCCGAGAGGCGAAGACCGTACATCGCCTCCTCGAGTGGGCTCCCGGCGGCTTGGCCTTCGAGCGCAATGCCGAAAGGCCGCTCGATGTCGATCTCGTCATCCTCGACGAAGTGTCGATGATCGACACGGTGCTCGCTTACCACATCGTCAAGGCGCTGCCCTCGCATGGCCGGCTCATTCTGGTCGGCGACATGGACCAGCTGCCCTCGGTGGGACCGGGATCCGTCCTTAGGGATCTGATCGCGTCCGGGGCGGTCGACGTGGTGAGGCTCGACGAGATCTTTCGCCAGGCCGAGGCGAGCCTGATCGTGGTCAACGCCCACCGGGTGAATCGCGGGGAAATGCCGTATCTCGAGCCGCTCACTCCCGAGAAGCCGGCCGATTTCTTCCTCGTCGAGCGACCGGAGCCCGACGACGTGCTGGCGACGGTGAAGCGCCTGGTCGGTGAGCGAATTCGCGCCCGTTTCGGGTTCGATCCGATCGAGGATGTGCAGGTGCTGACGCCGATGCACAAGGGGGTCCTGGGAGCGGCGAACATGAACGCCGAGCTACAAGCACTCCTCAATCCGACCGGGACCTCGATCACCCGGGGCAGCCGGATTCTGCGGGTCGGCGACAAGGTGATGCAGATCCGCAATAACTACACTCTCGGAGTGTGGAACGGCGATATCGGGCGGGTGACCGAGATCGACGATGTCGAGCGGGAGGTCGAGGTTCGTTTCGACGACCGGCGGGTGCGTTATGACGATGGCGCCCTCGATGAGCTGGTGCTCGGCTATGCCTGTTCGGTTCACAAGTCGCAGGGGAGCGAGTATCCGGCGGTGGTCATTCCACTCCACACCCAACACTACGTCATGTTGCAGCGGAATCTTCTCTATACCGCGATTACCCGCGCCCGCCGGCTCGTCGTCCTGGTCGGAAGCCGGCGCGCCCTCGCCATCGCCGTCAAGAATCAGACGACCGAAGCACGCAACACCCGGCTTGCCGGACGGCTGGCGGCGGTGATGGTACACTCTTCGGAAACGGCAGCCGGCCGCGGGCTCTAGCGCAGGTGAGTGCCATGTCGGTCCTTCATCGACATTTTCCCCCGGCGGCCGCGATAGTAGCCATCGCGACCATGCTCGCCGCGCAAGCCGCGGCCGGCCCCGCCACCGCTCCGATCCTCGACCCCGCCGCCGACACCTGGGCCTTCCCCAAGGAGATTCCGCCCGCGACGCGCTCGACCGGTGAACCCGGATCGCCGACGAATGTCTGCGGCTGGGATTTCTCGGCCAATGTGAGAACCCACCCGGCGGAGAGCGGGCAGCATATCTGGCCCGACATCGCGATCCGTCCCGATGGCGCGGTGGCGGTGGCCTGGATGGATGATCACCAGGCCGGGGGTTATCACATCTTCTACAGCATCTCGACCGATGACGGAGCCACCTGGTCGATGCCGGAAAAGGTGGATACCCGAAGCACCGGCGCTTACAGCAAGTTCGTCGATCTGGATTTCACTCCTTCAGGTATCCCGGTCGTGGTTTGGGAGGACGACCGGTTCGGTGATTCGGCGTACAAGGTCTTCCTCTCCAAGCGCGATCCCGGCGGCGGCGGCACCCCATGGACCCCGAATGTCCAGGTCAACACGATCGGCAGTCCACCGGGCGGCAGCTATTACATGAATCCAAGCCTTGCCGTTCTCGATGGCAACCGCTTCTTCGTTGCCTG
>JBIOUT010000345.1:0-3741 GCA_044867365.1 Candidatus Eiseniibacteriota bacterium
CTGTTCAAGTTTCCCATCCCGTGCATCATCGTCTCCAAAGGGCTCGACATTCCCGAGCGCTGCTTCGAGCTGGGGAATCGGGCCAAGGTGCCGATTCTGCGCACCTCCAAGTCGACGACCCCGTTCATCCATCAGCTGACCGCTTATCTCGACGTCATCTTCGCCCCGCAAACCAGCGTCCATGCCTCGCTCGTCGACGTGTACGGCGTCGGACTCCTCTTCACCGGGAAGAGCGGCATCGGCAAGTCGGAGTGCGCCCTCGACCTGGTCGAGCGCGGGCATCGACTGGTGGCCGACGACGTCGTCACCATCACCCGGCGCCACGACGACATCCTGATCGGGTCCGGTAACGACATTTTGCGCCATCACATGGAAATTCGCGGGCTGGGGATCATCGATGTCGAGGCGGTCTTCGGCATCCGGGCGATCCGGGTGCAGAAACGGGTCGAGGTGGAAGTCAATCTAAAGGAATGGAACGCCACCGAGGACTATGAGCGGACCGGGATCGACGAGCGCCAGACTAGCGTCCTCGGGGTTCGGATCCCGCTCGTCACCATCCCGATCTTTCCGGGCAAGAACATCACCGTGATCGCCGAAACCGTCGCTCTCAACTATTTGATCAAGGCCTATGGCTATCATCCGGCCAAAGCCTTCAACGAGCGGTTGACTCGCCATCTTCACGAGAACCCGATGATTCATCCGCCCTTTCTGGACGACCGGGAGTGATCACCGTGGGCGAAGATCCCCGGGCTCGGCCGGGAGAGAGCTCCGAGACTCGGCGCGCGACCCGCGCTCTGCCGCCGCGAGGCATCATCCTCACCCATGGCGATCTGGGCGAGGAGCTCAAGCGCACCGCCGCGCTCATCCTCGGCTCGAGCGGCGACCTCGAGGCGCTCTCCAATACCGGACTTTCGACGTCCGCCCTCGCCGCGCGCCTCGATGCTCTTCTCGCCGATGAGCCCAAGGAGCGTCCCATCTTTCTCTTCGTCGACATCCTGGGAGGAAGCTGCGCCCAGGCCTGCCCGGAGCAGCTCAAGGGACACCCC
Source organism: Candidatus Eiseniibacteriota bacterium (assembly GCA_044867365.1). Classification (GTDB taxonomy): domain Bacteria; phylum Eisenbacteria; class RBG-16-71-46; order CAVPCR01; family CAVPCR01; genus JBIOUT01. Next base: position 1,047 of record JBIOUT010000345.1, read on the forward strand.
GGGTCGCGGCTCATCACCGGGGTCAACCTGCCGATGATCATCGCCTTCCTTCAATATCGCGACAGCAAGGGAGTCGACGAGCTCGCCGCCGGAATCCTCATGCGCGGCCATCGCGGGATCACCGTCTTCCCGCCGCTTGATCACGACCCCGCGGGCGAGCCGAGCCCCGGCTCGGGAGCGAGCCGATGAGCATCGTCGGCTTTCGCATCGATGACCGGCTGCTCCACGGTCAGGTGGTCGAGAACTGGATCCAGTGGCTCCGGCCTGACCTCATCGTGGTGGCGAGCGAGCGGGCCTCGGCCGATCCGCTGACCCACGACCTCTACGCCGCCGCCATGCCCCCGGGAGTCGACGTCGATGTCGTGCCGCTTGCCCGCGCCGTGGAAGCGGCGACTCGCCCTCCCGGCCGGGTCCTCCTCATCGTCGAATCTCCCGCCGATGCGCTTGCGCTCATCGAAGGCGGCCTCCGTCCACTCGCCATCACCGTCGGCGGTCTGCATCACGACACCGGCAAGGAGCGGCTCCTCGACTTCGTGTATTTGAACGAGGACGACCGCGACGCGCTGCGACATCTCCTTGCCTTGGGTTACGAGGTCATCGCTCAGGACGTGCCACGGCATCGGCCCAATGACCTGGGGCCGCTCCTCGCGGGCGCCGCCTCCAAGTGAAGCGCCGCCTGAACCCACCCATGACGTTGCCGGTGATCGATCGCTCCCCGCGGCGGAGTGGCGGTTGATGGACGGCACTCTCCAGGCGCTGGCTCTCGTCATCTTCGGAGCGGTGGTCGCCCTCGACCACGTGAGCGTCGCCCAGATCCAGATCGCCCATCCGCTCGTCGCCGGCACGATCGGCGGAGCGATAGCAGGCGGGGTCGCGGGAGCCGGTGAGGGAGCCTTGGTCGGCGGGCTCCTCGGTCTCATTCTCGCCGGCCACCGGCCGGTCGGGGGCGTGATCCCGCCCGACGGCGGCCTGGGTGCGCTCGTCGCCGCGGCGAGCCTGGTGCGGGGCCTGCCGCTGGCGCTGGCTGCCAGTGGGACGGCGCCGCCCGGCGCCGGCGGGACGGCGCTGGCACTCGCCCTCCTGATCGGGCTCGGGCTCGCGGTCATCGGACGCGGGACCGAGGGCTGGACCCGGCGGCTCAACCTCGAGCTCCTGCGCCGGGCCGAGGCTGAGCCCACCCCGGGGGCCGTCGACCGGGCGATCCTGAACGCCCTCGCGCTCGCCGCCCTCCGCGGGGCGGTCACCGTGACCCTGGCCATGCCCGCCGCGCTGGCGCTCGTGACCCGAGTCGGAACCGGGGGCGGGGTGGCGCGGGCGGCGGTTGTCGCCATCGCCGGCGGAGTCGGCCTCGACGCCCAGGAACGGCTCCTCGGCCTCAACCGGCGGCGAGGGCTCCTCCTGGCCGCGATCGGCGCTCTTCTTGCCGTCGTCTTCTCCCTCCCCGAGCTCACCGGATGGGGAGCGGGACGGTGACCGCTTTCACCCTCTTTCTCCGCGGTCTCTTCCTCCAGGCGGGGTGGAACCGCGAGCGTATGCAGGCTCTGGGCTTCACCTTCGCCCTCCTCCCCATCGCCCGGGGACGCCCCCCCGAAGAGCAGGGGCCATTCATTCGCCGCCACCTGGGTTACGTCAACACGAGCCCCGCCCTCTCGGGTCTGCTGCTGGGGGCGGTGACGCGCGAGGAGGAGCGGATTCTGGCCGAAAAGGTTTCTGCGGAGGAGGCTTCGGCGCGAACGACCGGCATCAAGCGACAGCTCGAGGGTCCACTCGCCGCCCTCGGCGACCGAACCTTCTGGGGCTGGCTTCGTCCGATTTGCGGGGTGGTGGGGGTGTTGGGGCTCTTCATCCTGGACCCGGGGCTCATCCATCCTGGTGCATTGACTCGAGATGCGGAGCTCAGTGCGGCAATGGCTGGCGTTCTGGGGATGCTCGCCTTCTATAATGGTCCCTACCTCCGGGTTCGAGCTTGGGCCACCCGCCGCGGCCTTCTGGAAGGGGCGGAAGGGGTGGCAGCTGTGGCTGGGGCTCGCGGTCGCCCAGCGCTGGCGCGGCTCAATGCCGTGCTCGGCACTCTGGGTCCGCTCGCCCTCGGCGCGCTCGCCGGCCGGCTCACCGTCGTCGTGGCCCTCGCGATACGACGATCGCTGGCGGCGCCCGGCTCAGGAGCCCGAATCGCCATGGACGCAGAGATGATGGGGGCGGGTGGGGTGGCCTTGGCTCTGGTTTTGTCGGGTCTACTGGTGACCGCCGGGGGGGCGCGCTTCCGGCAGTCTCCGCTCCGAATCGGGATGGGGCTTCTCGCCCTCCTCGTGATTCTCGGCGCCAGTCGCGGCTGAATGAGCACGGGCGAGGCGGGTGCGGCAGGTTCCCGCAGGGGGTGGCCGCGCGAATTATGCCCAGTCGAAAGGTGACGATCCAGAATCGGGATGGCCTGCATCTCCGCCCGGCGAGTCTTCTGGTCAAGGAGGCGGCTCGATACCGGTCCGACATCTTCGTGTCCAAGAACGGTCTCGAAGTGAACGCCAAGAGCATCATGGGTGTGACTATGCTCGCCGCCGAGGTCGGTTCCGAGATCGAGATCCGCGCCGAAGGCGAGGATGCCGAGGGCGCGCTCGAGGCGCTGGTCAAGCTCATCGAGTCGCGTTTCGGCGGCATTCATTAGAGTGACACCATGAGCGGCATTTCCATGAGTAGC
>JBIOUT010000346.1:0-3261 GCA_044867365.1 Candidatus Eiseniibacteriota bacterium
TGGGATCGACCTCGTCGTAGCCCTCGGCGTAATAGCTGATCTTGTCTTTCGAGTAATCGCGCTGGATGAGCCGCCCGGAGGGGGTGTAGTAGCGGGCGACGGTGAGGAAGAGGGCGGAGCCGTCGCGCAGCCGGTATTGCCGCTGCACCAGTCCCTTGCCGAAGCTGGTTTCCCCGGCGATCAGGCCTCGGTCCCAGTCCTGGATGGCGCCGGCGACGATCTCGGAGGCGGAGGCGCTGCCGTGATTGATGAGCACGATCAAGGGGAACTTGGGATGTCTGGCGCCGTCGGTGGCGTAGTGCTCTTCGCTGGCGCCGCGGACCCGCCCCTTGGTGTAGACGATGAGCTGGTTATTGTCGAGAAACTTGTCCGCCACATCGACCGCTTGCTCGAGGTAGCCGCCGGCATTCAGCCGCAGATCGAGGATGAGCCGCTTCATGCCGCGGGCCTCGAAGTCGCTGAGCGCCGCATCGAGCTCATTCGAGGTGGTGGCGGCGAAGCGGATCATCCGGATGTAGCCGGTCTCCTGATCGAGCATGAACCAGTAAGGCACGCTCTTGATCGGGATCTTCTCCCGGACGATGTCGAACTCGAGGAGCTCGTCCTTCCCCTCGCGCTGTACCGAGACATGGACGCTCGTTCCTTCCGGGCCGCGCAGCTTTTCGAAGACGTCGTTTTCGCTGATGCCCATCGCCGACTCGCCGTCGATCTTGACGATGCGATCGCCGGCGCGGATGCCCAGGCGGTCAGAGGGAGAGCCTTCCATCGGAGCGATCACGGTCAGATAGCCGGAGCGAATGGCGAACGAGATGCCGATCCCGTAGTATTCCCCGCGGTTGCGTTCGTTCATCTGCTCGAAGCGCTTGGGGTCGAGATAGTTGGAATGGGGATCGAGCTCCCGGAGCAATCCTTCGATCGCCCCGTCGACCAGAGTGGCCGGATCGACCTCGTCGACATAATTGGTCCGGACCAGGCGCAGGATGTCGTTGAATGTCTTGAGCCGTTCGAGCAGGTTCTCTTCTTCGGCGGGACGCGCCTGACGGGCGCCGATGACGAGAAGCAGGGCGGCGAAGAGAACCAGGGTGAACCGCGAGCGCATGATCGGACGCCTTTCTGGGGACTTCGAGGGGCAGGGCGGGAGGACAGCTCCGAAGCCGAGTAATGATTCTAACATACCGATGTTCTCATACCGATGGTCTCGTTCGGGGTTCCGGCTCCAAACGACCTCGAGTCGGTGGAGCGAGCTCAATGGCAAGACCAGGTCGGGATAAGTGGGCCCCAACGAGCTCGGGTCGACTTGCATGGTAAGCTGCGCATGAACGATCGAACCGCGGGGCAAAACGGACCCATGCTAAACCTCATTCTTCGCACCATTCTCTTCTTCCTGATAGCGCAGACCTTGTTCCGGGTAGTCCGGGCGGTGAGCGGCGCTCGCGGCCGGGAGACATTTCCCCCGACGCCGCCCCCTGGCTCCCGCCCGGGTGAGATCGACCCCCGCGACATCGTCGAAGCCACGTACCGGGAGGTGGAGGACGATCGCCGCCGTTGACACCGCTCCCGCCTCCTCTCCCGGCGGCCGGCGGCGCGCGCACGAACGGCTGCGATCTCGGCTCCTTCCCCTGGAATACAACCCGGTCTGCCGCGTATCACGGTAAGGATGGGGCGTTTCCCGCCGGAGGAAGCATCTCCTGCCCCCCGGTCGCCGGACGTCTCCTCTCCGGACCCCTCCTCGCAAGGCGGGCCCGGGTTTACCGAAGGCGACCCTGAACCCGGCCGAGTCGCCGCCTGGGTGGCGGCCGCCCAGGCCGGGGATGCGGCGGCATTCGGCGCTCTGGTCGAGGCTTACGGCCGGCTTCTGTATCGAGTCATCGGCCGACTGATTCGCGATCCCGATGACCGGGACGATCTGGTCCAGGAGACCTTCGTGCGCGCCTACGAGGCTCTCGCGCGTTTCCGGGCGGGCTCGGAGTTTCGGCCTTGGCTCCTGACGATCGGGCTGAATGCGGTCCGGGACCTGCTGCGCCGGCGACGCCGGCGGCCGCCGGGAGCGTCACTCGACGACGAGGAGGAGAATCTGGCTCTCCCCGCGCCAGGCGCCGCTCCCGATGCCGAGGCGGTGGGGGAAGAGCTCCGAGAGCAGGTGGAGGTGGCATTCGCGCGTCTCGACGCCGACGCTCAAACCATTCTCTGGCTCCGGGTGCGGGAAGGCCTCCAGTACGACGAGATCGCCCTGGTGCTCGGGATTCCCCGCGGCACGGTGATGTCGCGCTTGGCGCGGGCGCGTGAGGCGCTGCGCAGCGAGCTCGATCGCGGATCGCGGTTGGGTCCCAAGGCGCGCAGCCCGAAGACGCGCGATCCAAAGATGTCATGAGTATGACCTGCGAAAAATGTCGATCGCTTCTCAGCGGATTCCTGGATGGGGCCTTGAGCGCCGGCGAATCCTCCAGGGTGACGGAGCATCTCGGCGGCTGCGCCGGATGCCGCGAGCAGCTGGCGGGGCTCGAGCGAATCGACCGAGCGATGGAAGCCCTGGTCACTCCGGTGCCGCCGCGCGGTTACCTCGAGGAACTGCGCGCCAGGGTCTTGGAGCGGACGGCAGCGAGCGAAAGCGAGTTGTCTCGGGGCGAGGCCATGCGATCGCCGGGGCAGGCTCCGAGGCCCAAGATTCAGGCGCCGCTCTGGCAACGGCTCGTGCCGCTCGCTGCCGCCGCGCTCGTAGCGATCATCGTGTTGAGAGTCGCCGATCTCTATCCGCCTGGCGCCCTGAAGTCACCGCGCGAGGCAAAGGCGCCGATGCACGACCAGAAGAACGAGCCTTCACCTGAGGTGCGGACCGCATCCCCAGGCATTCACGAGAAGGCGCCGCCGCCGGCGGTCGCCGAGAAGCCAAAGGCAGAAGCCGCTGGCGAGGCTATCCAGGGAGCACGCGGGAAGGAGGCGTTCCGGGAACGCAGCGCCGATCGGGCGGCAAGCAGAGCGGCGCCCTCGGCGATGAGCAAGTTATCGGAGCCGTCGCCGAGCGAAGAAGTCGAGGCGAACGAGAGAGCGGCCGCTCAAGCTCCTTCAGCCGCGAGGGCCAGATACAAGGCCCCGGCGGACAAGAACCCATTGGCGAAGGACGCCGCTTCTTTGCCACCCGGTGAACCTTCCCCGCCGCTCGATCGAAAGGAAGATTTCGCTCTCGAGGCTCCCGACTTGAACGCGACCTTCGCCGAGACTCCCGAGCTCCGGCGGGCGGAAGGTCTCCTTGCCGTGCATCGG
>JBIOUT010000347.1:0-2811 GCA_044867365.1 Candidatus Eiseniibacteriota bacterium
GCGGGAGAACACCGAGGACCTCTATGTCGGGCTCGGCGGCTTCTTCAAGCAGGGAACCGCCGACGAGGTGGCGCTCGGCGAGATGATCGTCACCCGCAAGGGATGCGAGCGAGCCATTCGCTATGCCTTCGAGCTCGCCCGCCGCCGCCCGCGCCGGCGGCTCCACCTGGTCGACAAGGCCAACGCCATTCGTGCCCACGACCTCTGGCGCCGCACCTTCGCCGAGATCGCCCCGGAGTATCCCGAGGTGACGACCGACACCGCCTACATCGACGCCGCTTGCATGTGGCTGATCAAGAACCCCGAATGGTTCGATGTCGTCGTCACCACCAACATGTTCGGCGACATTCTCACCGACCTCGGGGCGATGCTCCAGGGGGGAATGGGGATCGCCGCTTCGGGCAACATTCATCCGGGCAAGGTGTCGATGTTCGAACCCATCCACGGCTCGGCGCCCAAGTATGCGGGCAAGAATGTGGTCAATCCGATGGCGGCGATCGCCGCGGTGCAGATGATGCTCGACTTTCTCGGCGAGGCTCAGGCGGCATCCGCGCTCGAAGGAGCCATCCGGCGCGCTCTCGTCGAACGTCACCTGCCGAGCGTCGGCGCCGACTCGGGGCTCTCGACCAGCGAGATCGGCGATCTCATGGCGCAGCTCGTGACGAATAGCGTCGCGCCGGTCGCCCCCTGAAAACCCCGGCGGGGCTCACTATTTGAGGACGACGAGCCTCCGGGTCGCGGCGAAGTCCGCGGCCTCGAACCGGTAGAAGTAAATCCCCGAGCTCACCGGCTTCCCCTGATCATTCCGCCCGTCCCAAACCACGGCGTGTGGCCCGGCGTCGAGGGTTTCGTCCAGGAGCACGCGCACGAGCCGCCCCGCGACGTCATAGATTCGGAGGCGGGAAGGGGTGCGGCCCCCAAGCTCGAATCCGATCTCTGTCGCCGGATTGCAAGGGTTGGGGTGGTTCTGCGCCAGAGCAAAGCGACGGGGGACGGACGGCTCTTGTTTGGCTGCAACCGGTTCTTTAAGCGCGGCGGCGGAATTCTTGAGCGGTAAGGCACCGCCGAAGCAGCCACCTTGGATCATGCCGCAGCCACCCCGGATCATGCCGCATCGGGTCTCCACGATGACGCAGTCTGGTCCCAATGGTTCGACTTCGAGGGCGAAATTGATCGCAGTCGCTATGTCTCGTCTGACTGCGACCATCTTGGTCGAAGAGTGGTAACCGATGTAACTGCACTGGACCTCGTGGATGCCCGACGGCACGCCGTCCATGGAGAATGAGCCGGTCTCCGAAGTGATCCGTCCCAACTTGGTCCCGAGGACCACCACATTGGCGTATACAAGCGGCTTATCGGTGTCGTGGACCGTGCCACAGATGGAGCCCGTGCCGGCCCCGCTGCTCGCAGCGATGGCCTGCCCCGCGATCACAGAAAATGCCCCCGCCATAAGCAAAACGCGATTCCACATGGCGCCTCCTCGCGGGGGAACGCTGCAAAGCCGATCCATGCCTCGTTATCCACATCACTGAGAATGGACGGAAGATCGCCGCTCCTTTGCAGCCGCTTTTGCTTGACCCCCGTCGCCCCCTGCGCGATGCTCGATCGCTTCGTCGGCGAGAGTGGCGGAATTGGCAGACGCGCTAGACTTAGGATCTAGTGGGGAGACCCGTGGGGGTTCGAGTCCCCCCTCTCGCACCACGCTGGCACGGGACACATGGAACGAACGCTCGCCGGAGCAGAACGGTCGATGAAAATCGTCGTCAAGGAGGTACGCGAGCAAGACGCCTTCGGCCGCCGAATCGCGGTCGAAGTGCCGCCGGAAGAGCTGGATGCCCAGCTCGAGGCGGCGATCGCCGATTTGCGCCGCGGCCTCGCCCTTCCCGGATTCCGCAAGGGCAAAGTGCCGAGATCAGTGGTCGAGAGCCGCTTCGGCGACGAGGTCCGCTCCGAGGTCGTCCGGCGGCTGGTCGAGGAGGCGGTCTGGCAGGCGGTGCGCGAGGCCGAGCTAGAGCCGATCGCCGAGCCCGCCGTCGAGGGCGTCGATTTTGGTGACGGCCGTCCGCTCTCCTTCACCGCCCGAGTCGATGTGCGTCCGGCGATCGAGCTTGCCGATCCCACCGGCCTCAAGATCGACAAGCTCGTCTATCCCATACGCGACGAGGAAGTGGAGGGGGTCCTCGCCAATTTGCGCGAGTCGTGGGCGCAACTCGAGGCGGTGGACCGGCCCGCCGCTCTCGGCGACATCGTGACCGTCGATGTGAGCGAGCTCGGGGAAGGACAGGTGCCGCTCCTCGGCCGCCCACGCCGCGACGGCGTCCGACTCGAGCTGAGCGAGCAACACCTGCCTCCGTCCTGGATCCAGGCGCTCGTCGGCCGGCGCGCCGGCGATACCCTGGCGATCGAGGTTCCACCGCCGCGCGAGGGCGAGCTTCCCCCACCGGGAGCCCCGCGCTATCATCGTCTCGCTTTAAGGCAGGTCGAATCGAAGCACCTGCCGGCCCTCGACGACGCGTTTGCGGTGCAAGTCGCCGATCAAAAGGTCAAGACGCTCGACGAGCTCAGGACCGAGATTCGCCGCCGTCTCGAAAGCGACGAGGAGCGGCGGGCGGGGGAAATGCTCGAGCGCGAGATCCTCGACCGCCTCGCCGCCGGGATCCGATTCGAGATTCCCGATCGGATCACCCGCCCCCTCGCCGACCGCATGTATGCCCGCGCCATGGATGCCCTCCCGGAGCTACGGCCGGAGGAGCGCGAGCGCTTGGCGGTCGAATCGCGGCAGGCCGCGGCGGCCTCTATAAGACGTGAGCT
>JBIOUT010000348.1:0-3446 GCA_044867365.1 Candidatus Eiseniibacteriota bacterium
CACCTTGAGCGACCTCGAGATGCTGTCTCCCTGGAGGTGGGTCACCAGGAGATCGGACTCGTGCAGGCACTCCTTGAACCAGAGCTCGTAGGTCTGGTGGATGATGATGAAGAAGAGCTCGTCGTGATGAGGCGGGCTCGATACCTGATGCTGGAGCGAGAGGAGCTCGGGCACCTTGAGGTAGCTCCCGTAGGTGAGCCCTTTGGGAGTGGCCCGTGGGTACCCTGATGCCATCTGCTTCCTCCAGATTCGAGCCATCGGGCGGTCGAGCCGCCGCGTTATTGAAGTAAGCTCTCGAATCCCTTCTCCTCGATCGACCCCAATCCGTCGAGCCCGCTTCGCACCGCCGTCGAATCCCCGACCAGCACCATCACCATATTGGTAGGAGCGAAGTAGGTCTCCGTAATGCGGCGGCAATCTTGAACGGTCACCGCCCGGATCCGCTCGATGCGGCGCACGACGTAGTCCTCGGGAAGGTGATAGAAGGCGGCATTGGTCAGGCTGTTGGCCACGTCACCGGGGGCTTGCAGGCTCCTGGCCACGCTGCCCGAGAGAAAGTTGATGGACCGCTGCAGCTCCTCGGCCGTCGGTCCTTCCTCTCGGAAGCGCTTCAGCTCCTCCAGGGCGACGTCTACCGTCTCGCGAGTGGTGGGAGCCTTGGTGAAGGTGGAGACCCGCAGCAAGCCGGTGCGACCGCCCTGAACTACCCGGCAGTTGACGCTGTAGCTCAAGCTTCGCTGAACGCGGATCGCCTCCATGAGCCGTGACGTGAAGCCGCCGCCGACAATCGTCGCCGCGGTGATGAGGGCGGGCTCCTCCGGATCGCCGATCCGCAGCCCCGGGAAGCCGAGGCGAATCTGGGTCTGGGTGAGCTCCGGTTTGTTGATGAGCACCACACGCACCTTCGCGGGCATGCTCGCGGGCGGTGGCGCCACCGCCGGCTTTCCCTTCCATCCGCCGAAGAGCTTGCGAACTTCTTTCTCCACCTGCTTGGTGTTGAAGTCGCCGACGAGGGTCAGCACCGCGCCCGTAGGGACGAGCTGCTTGCGGTGATAATCCCGGATCTCGGAGGCAGTGATGGCTTTGAGACTGGAATGCGTGCCCTGCAACCGGCGGCCGTAAGGATCTCCATCGAAGCGGACCTGCCAGAGAGCGATCTCGGCCAGGGCTCCGGCATCCTCGGCGGTTTGCTCCAGGTCGGCGAGCAACCGGGAGCGGATGCGCTCCACCTCGGAATCGGGGAAGGTCGAGTTGATCACGCACTCGGCGAGAAGCTCGAGCGCCCGCTTGCGATGCCGGGCGAGCGAGGTGAGGCTCACTCGCAGCTGGTCACGCGCCGCTTCGGCGTCGAGGCTCGCGCCCATCTGATCGACCTCGCGGGCGATCTCGACCGCCGACCGCTTTTCGGTGCCCTGAGTGAGGAGACGGGCGGTGAAGTTGGTCAATCCCTCGCGGCCGTCCGGCTCGCTGACGAGACCGGCCGGGATCCAGAGGCGAGCCTCCACCATCGGCACCGCATGTTGCTCGGCGAGGATCACCCGCAGACCGTTCTTGAGCTCGATAGTGCGCGACGGCGGCAGTCGGATGGCCTGAGCTCCGGCGATGGATGCGGTGAGGCCGAGTACGAGGACCGCTCCGAGGAGCGTCCGCCGGCAGCGGGTCACGGCGGTCATCAGCTTGCCTCCTTGGGAACGAGCACTGCGACGGTGCGATTGGTCGGAATCAAGCTCTGGCGCGCCACCCGCGCCACGTCCTCGGCGGTCACCTTGTCGTACTCGGCCATGAGGGTGAACAGCCGCTTGTAGTCGCCTTCCAGAACCTCGAACTCGAGGAGGCTGATGGTGCGGTTCTCGTTGGTCTCGAGCCGCCGCACGAGTAAGGTCTGGGCCTGGCTCCGCGCCTTGTCCACCTCCTGAGGAGTGACTCCGGTGGCGACAAGATCGGCGATCACCGAATCGATGCTGGCCAGCGCTTCGGCCGGTTTCCGGCCCGGAATCACGTCCGCCCAGACGGTGAGCAGACCCGGATGCTCGCTCGGATCGACGCCGGCCGACACCTCGGACGCCGTCTCGCCCTTGTAGACCAGCGCCTGGTGGAGGCGCGAGCTATCGCCATAGCCGAGAATGTTGGAAAGCAGATCGTAGGCCAGGAAGTCGGGATCGGTGCGGGCGACGACGTGGTAGGAGGTGACGACTGCAGCTTGCTCTGCAGGAAGGATGAGATCGAGTCGCCGCTCGCCAAGCTGCGGATCCTCGGAATTGACCACCGGGCGTGGAGGAGTCTGGGAGGGGATGTCGCGGAAGGCCGCTTCGATGAGCGGGCGCGCCGTCTTGGGATCGAAGTCTCCGGTCAGACAGAGGACGGCATTGTTCGGCGCGTAATGAATGCGGAAGTACTCCTTGCAGTCCTGGAGATTGATGTTATCGAGATCCCTCATCCATCCCACGACCGGCCAGGTATACGGGTGGGCGTCGAACGCCACTGCCCGCAGCTCCTCGTCGAGCTTGGCCCGCGGCGAATCCTCGACGCTGACCCGCCGCTCTTCCTTGACGATGCCGCGCTCTTGCTCGAGATTCTCGTTGTCGATCTTGAGCGCCCGCATGCGATCGGCATCCATGTCCAGCACCTTCGGCAGGAGATCGGGGTTGAACTCCTCGTAATACATGGTCATGTCGACCGTGGTGAACCCCTGCGAGTAGCCGCCTCCCGCCTCGATGATGTGATCGAACTGCTTGGGCGCGTACTTCGCCGAGCCATTGAACATCATGTGCTCGAAGAGATGAGAGATGCCGGTGATCCCCTGAGTCTCATTCTTGCTCCCGGTGTGGAAAACGATGCCGAGACAAATCGAAGGCACCGAGCGATCCGGCTGCATGAGCACCTTGAGCCCGTTCTTCATGGTGAAGGTTTGAACGGGAAAGTTCTGTGCGTGAGAAGTGCCGGGTTTTAAGGCCGCCAGAGCACATGCAAGGGCAACTGCCGCGGAGATGGCCGCCTGTCGGCGGCCCCTGCCGGGCAGGCCGTGAGCGTCAATCATGGCCATGCGATTCCCTTCGTGGCTGGGAGCGGCGGAGATGCCGCCGAGGGCTGGACAGCGTGAACGCCGTCATTCTAGGGCGAATTCCCGACGGCTGTCCAGAGGAGCGGCGTCAGGGAAGCGAACCGCAGGCTTGGATGGCCTGTTCCTCGTCGGCGGCGGTGGGGATCACCTTGAAGAGCCAGGTCGAGTCGAACAAGAGCCGGAGGCGGTCATTGAGTCCGGTGAGACATGCCTTGCCGCCGGCGTTGGTCGCCGACACATGAACCGAAGCGAGGATGCCGAGACCGGTCGAGTCGACATGCTCGAGATTCCCCAGGTTGAGCACGATGCGCGAGCGACCGGCCTGGATGTCCTCCCGAACCCCTTCCAACCAGGCGAAGCAGTCGTCATGCCCGTTAAGCTTGCC
>JBIOUT010000349.1:0-5847 GCA_044867365.1 Candidatus Eiseniibacteriota bacterium
TCTTGCGGCGCGCGAAGCTCTGCAGCTCATAGGGTGCCCGGCGTTTGAAAGCCGCAGAGTTGAGGAGTCGGAGGGTGCGCAATGGGCTGGCTCCGGGCACGATGCCTCGAGGCGCAAAGGCCGCGACAGCGTTGTGAGTGAGACCGGGACTCCGGACCCGAAGCGGGATTGGTCCGGAGCTGTGAACGGTCAGGTTGTCGTCAATGCCCGCCGCTCGTTGGGCGACGTCGCGTTAGCTAAGGGGGCTTGGGACAACCCTCACGTTTGGGGGTAGGGGCGGAGGCCGCTTTGGGCGAAGGATAACGGCAACGGCTCCGACGCCAGTCCGTCAGTTCGAAGCGATTATACGCGGGTCCCTTACCCCAAGTCAAGGCAGGGCCAGAGCCAACGGGCGGCCCGCGAAGGCGGCCGGGGGCGCCGTTTCCGACTCAACTCCCTGCCCCCGATGGGGTTGGAGGGGCTTCCTTACTGGAGGATTCGGCCGCCCGCGCGCGCATCAACTGGTCGTGTGGCCGAATGGCTCGGTATTTCTCCTCGGTCGCGAGGGAGAAGCCCTGGTGCGCCGGATTTCGCTTAGCGCCGCGGAAAATGGCCTCGCAGCGGTAGCAGATGGCGATCTCCGGCACGACGGCGTAGAGGGCGAGGTCGAGAAGCACGACCACGACGAGGCTCAACCCGCGGGTAGGCCAGGCAAGAAGGGCGCCGAGGACGACGAGGGCGAGGCCGACTCGGCGATTGAAATCCCGCTGCACGTAGAACTCGTCCCCCCGGCACACCGGGCATCGCCGGATGATGCCCTGCGCATCGGGACGCGCATCGTCATCGATGGGCAAGCGATCGCCGCATTTGCTGCAGACGAGCTCATCCCCCGCAAAGGAAGCGCAGTCGACTTCGGCGCAGCTTGGGCATCGGTATTGGATTTCCATGGCGACATTGAGACCGCGATGTGAAACCTGGTCGCCCGCGATCAGGCAGGCAACCCCGTCGTCAGCACGAGATAGGCGGCGGTGAGCTCGCCGAAGAGGACGAAGATGAACGCGACATAGAGAAGCCCGGTTGCCGCCTGGGTCGAGCGGATGCGAACCGTGCGATCGATCATCCAGGCCAACACTCCGGGAATGAGGATGCCGAGAAGGAGGCGCATGGCGACGAGCGGCAGGCTCGAAGCCAGGATGGCCTCGGCGCCCAGGCCCGCGCCCGCCGCCGCCGGGGTTGCGCGGGCGTATCCAGGCATGGCCACCGCGAAGACCACGAAACGAGCGGCGACGAAGACGATGACAAAGCGGGTGAGCCGCCGGAGATGCGAGACCGGCAAACCCGGTGAGTACAGGTACCAATGTCCGAGCAAGAGGGCGAGGGTGACCGAGCCGAGGAGGCCGGCGCCGGTGAGCAGCGAGACAACCGGCAAGGCGCGTGTCCCCGAAGCCAAAGGAAGCCGCCACGCCGCAAGCGCGGCGACAGCAATCGCGGCAGGAACGAGCCCCCAGGCAACTGTTGCCGCCCGCTCGAGCCGATGCGTCCAGAGCAAGCCGGCGTAGGCGAGAGCGACAAGAAGAAGGGCGAAGATGGGGACGCTCGCGAGCATCGCCGAAGCCGCCGGGGAAGCGAGGAGAGCGGCCGATTCCGGGGCGGCCATCGCCGCAGGAGCCGCAGCGATCTTCAATGGGGGAAAACCCCGCGGCGCAAAGCGCAGGGCGAGGAGAACAGCGAGAAAGCCGAGCGCCGAGACCAGCTGGAAGAAGCCCGGCCGGATTCGGCGGTGACTCTGAAAGGGAAGGAGTCCGAGAACTCCCGCTCCGAAGAGCAGAGCCGAGAGATAAATCAGGCGATCCACAGTGTTCTAAGAACGGCGGAGGGGCATCGATCCGGTGACGCCGGCCATCATGCAGGAGATCACGGCATCCGACGCCGCCGATCCTAGCATGGCCCCCCGGGCGGTCGCATCTCCACCTCCGAGGTGTCATACTGCGCGATCGCTCGCGCATGGGTGGCGAGTGCGAATCCAATTCCGGTATGCGTATCACTCTCGTCTACAACCCAATCCGCGGCGGCCGTGACACGCCGACCAAGCTTGCCGCCATTCATTCGGCGTGTCGTGATCTCGGCATGGATTACGAGCTCCTCGTCCTCGGCCAGGCGCGCACCGCCGGCTGGGCCGCGAACCGCTTGCGCGAAGATCCTCCCGATCGTGTCCTGGTCTGCGGTGGAGACGGCACTGTGGCGGCGGTCGGCGGAGCCCTCATGCACAGCGGCATCCCGGTCGCCATTCTCCCCGGAGGAACCGCCAACGCCATCGCTCGCGCCGTCGGTGTTCCCTATCGACTGCCCGAGGCGGTGCGCTTCGCGGTTCAGGAGACTCCCCGCCCCTTCGATGCGGTGCGAGTCAACGGACGGATCTCGCTCCTCACCGCCGGCGCCGGATACGACTCGGCGGTAATGGCCACAGCCGACGACGAGCTCAAGCGACGGCTCGGCATCCTCGCCTATGTTTATGCGGGCCTCAAGCAGCTCGGCTCGACCGAAGAGACCTCGTTCGAGCTCGAGATCGACGGCCGCTCCCGCGAGCGCGTCACCGGCAATTGTCTCTTGCTCGCCAACATCGGCAAGCTCTTCGGCGAGTTCGATCTCTTTCCCGAAGCTCGGCCCGACGACGGGCGGGTCGACATCGCCGTCTTGAACCTGGGCGATCTCAACGACTTCTTATCGCTCTCGGGTCATGTGCTGCAAGGAAAGCCGGAGACTCATCCACGAAGCCGATTCTTCTCTGGCGCCAAAGTGCGGGCGCGTTTCGCCAAACCGCTACCGACCGAGGTGGATGGTGATGTGGCGGGCGAGGCGGGCGAAATGGAGGCCGAGGTGGTGCCGGGGGCTCTGATGCTCGTGCGGAGCGAGACCCCCCTCAAGAAGAGCTGGCTACCCTGGGCGGTACCGGCTCCGCGTACCAGCTAGCCCGCTCGCTGCTACCGCTCCTGTCGGGCAAAAAGAATCGGCGCCAGGGAGAACCGGACGCGGGCCGCTCGCGCCCAGGTCCTGCAACCTGGCGCCGAAAAAAGGCAAGCCATTATAGCATTTCTCGACCCTGCCAAGCCCGGCTTGCGGGCCTATCCACGGGTCCCCGAACGGCCTCCTTTATCGTATCGAGGCCGATAGCCCAAGTCAGCCTCGGTGAAGGTCTTGCGATTCAGCAGGAAATCCATGTCCCAGACGCCGTCGTCGCGGCTGAAGATCGCCTGTTCATACTCCTTGCTCATGATGATCGCTTCCTCGGGACATGCATCGACACAGAATCCGCAGAAGACGCAGCGTAGGTTGTCGATGTCGAACCGCGACGGAGCCTTCTCGATCGTCTTGTCCGGAATCTCCATCGCCTCGATGGTGATGCACTCGGCCGGACAGACGGTGGCGCACAAGAAACAGGCCACACAGCGCGGCCGGCCATCGGCTCGCTTGGTGAGGATGTGCGTGCCGCGGAAGCGGCCCGAGTAATTGCGGCGCTGCATCGGGTAGAGGATGGTCGGACGGTCTCGCCCGCTGATGCTCAGGAAGAAGTTGCGGAGCGTCGTCGCCATTCCTTCGGCGATGGCGGCGACCGTGCCCTTGAAGTCGATGCTGGCCGTCGAGTCTTTATTCATCGATTCATTATCCATGGCTAGACCGGTTGCGGGGCGACCGATATTTGCGACACCCGCGGGAGGACGGCTTCGATTCCCGCGGCTTGCTTGCCGGTCTCGCCGAGAGCGGAGAGCTTGAGACCGCGGAAGGCCGGCACCCGCTCGGTCAACTCGTTGAAGACCGATTCCGGATCGTACTTGCCGAGAGGCTCTTCGAGCTTTTCGGCGACGAAGGCGAGCGCCGCGCCATCGGGCTCCGCCTCGCCGGGCGCCGACACCGCGGGCTGAATACGCTGCACCCGCCCGCCGTAGTTGACGAACGTCCCGTTCTTCTCCTGGCTCATCCGCACCGGCAAGACCAGATCGGCGTGCTCGAGCACCTCGGCCTGGTGCGAGGAATGGGCGATCACCGTGCCCGCCCTTTCGAGGAGATCGCGAATGATTGCGAAGCGGTCCCCTTGCTCCAATCGATCGGCTCCGAGGAGATAGATGAGCTTGAAGGTGCGGCCTGCCGCTTCTTGAATCCCCACTCCCCCCGCCCCCGGCGTCAGTCCGAGAAGCGCCGCCCCGCGGCTATTGGGAAAGCGATCGCGACGGAGGAGGATCCCGTCCTCGAGCTCACCCGGGGCTTCACAGGTGGAGCTTACCCGATAGTCGAGGTTCGGCGTCGTGAGCACCGCCCGAGCGAAGCGGCCGAAGAGATAGAGCTCCTCGGTGGTCACCGAGGGGGTGGCGATGGCCAGGATCTCCTCCGGCCGCTCGCGCGCCTCGCGGATCCGCCGGGCGGCGAAGTCGAGCGCCTTCTCCCAGGGGATGGGGATGAGCTTGTCGGTCTCCCGCACGAGCGGCGTCCCGAGCCGGGTGGGTGCCCCCACCTGCTTGTAGGAGAGGCGGCCCAGGTCGCACATCCAGCTGGCGTTGACGGCGGTATTCCGCCGCGGGACGTAGCGATAGATCTTGTTCTTGTTCTGATCGATGCGGATCGAGCAGCCGGTCGAGCAGACATCGCAAACCGAAGGCGTCGACTTGAGGAACCATGCCCGCATCTTGAAACGGAAGTCCTTGGAGGTGAGCGCTCCCACCGGGCAGAGATCCGCCAGGTTGCCGGCGTATTGGGTCTTGAGGGGTTGGTCTTCGAAAGTCGTGATCTCGGTGTGATTGCCGCGCATCCGATAGCGGATCTCGTGGGTGCCGGCCACCCGGTCGCAGAAGCGCACGCAGCGCGAGCAAAGGACGCATCTCTCGGTATCGAGGACGATCATCGGCCCGAGATCGATCACCTTGCGCTTCCGCACCTTGTCCTCGAGGCGCACCCGCGATGAGTGCAGCCCGTAATCCATGTAGAAATCCTGGAGGTCGCACTCGCCTGCCTCGTCGCAGATCGGGCAGTCAATCGGATGGTTGATGAGGATGAACTCGAGGACGCTCCGCACCGCGTCGCGGACTCGCGGGGTGTCGGTGCGCACCTTCATTCCGCCGGTGGCGGGAAGCGTGCAGGTGGCGACGAGCTTGGGCGCGCCTTCGAGCTCGCCAAGACACATCCGGCAGTTGCCGTCGACCCCGAGATCGGGGTGATAGCAGAAGTTCGGCACATCGATCTTGTTGTCGAGGGCGGCTTGGATCACCGGGTAGCCGCGGGGAACGGTGAGCTCCCGCCCGTTGATGGTGATCGTCACCTGCTCTCTCGCGCCTTCGGCCACCTCGAACGCTCCTCCTATGCTTCTAACCGATCCCGATCGGAATTCGGTCCCGAGCGTCGTGCCTCTCCGAGTCCACCAGCGGGCGGGGCTCGTGGATGCGCTTACCGCTCCGGATGAAGTCTTCCCACTCGCTCCGATACTTGGTGACGAAGGCGATCATCGGCATGGCGTCGGCGTCGGCGAGCGGACAGATGGTGGTGCCGACCATCTGCTTGGCCACCGAGCCGATGAGATCCAGATCGTCCATCCGGCCCTCGCCGGCAAGAATGCGATGCACGATGCCGTCGATCCATCCCGTGCCCTCGCGACACGGCGAGCACTGGCCGCACGATTCGTGGGCGAAGAAGCGGGCGATCGAGTAGGCGGCCTCGATGATCGAGACTGAATCATCGATGACTATGACGCCGCCCGATCCGAGGAAGGTGCCGAACTGCGCCATCGACTCGAAATCGAGCCGAGCGCGATCGGCTTCGTCGGGAGTGAGGATATTGGTGGAGGCGCCGCCGGGAATCACTCCCTTGAGCCGATAGCCTTCA
>JBIOUT010000350.1:0-7627 GCA_044867365.1 Candidatus Eiseniibacteriota bacterium
CTCGAATCGCAGTCCCGCTAGGCCCGGACGCGCTCCCCGCCGCGCTGGTGCTCGAGGTCGACCAGCGTATCCACGACCTCCACCGAAGCCTCTTCCATCTCGGTGATGAACTTGTCGATCTGGGTGATGAACCAGTTGTAGGCGGTCTGGATGGGAATGGCGATGCAGAGGCCGGCTTCGGTCGCGATAAGCGCTTCCGAGATGCCGCTTGCCACCACTCTTGCGCTCACGTGGTCGGCTGCCGCGATCGCATCGAAGGCGTGGATCATCCCCGACACGGTTCCCAGAAAGCCGAGAAGCGGGGCGATGACCGTGATCGAGGCGAGCCAGGTCAGGGAACGCTGGAGGAAGGCCATCTCGATCACGCCCGCCGACTCGATGGCTTTGGCCACCGCGTCCGGTCCCTTGTCGGCGCGCATCAGGCCCGAATGGAGGATGGCGGCGATCGGGCCACGGGTGCGGGTGCAGATCTCGATCGCCCCGTCCACTCCCCGATCGCGGAGCGCCCCGAGCAGCCGATCGACGAAGCGCCGGGTATTGATCCGGGCGCGACTAAGGGTGTACCAGCGTTCGAGGGCGAGCCCGAAGCCGAAGATCGAGCAAGCGAAGAGCGGCCACATGAAGATGCCGCCCCGCCGGAACCAGTCGATCAATGCCACTCGAGCGCCGCCGGCAGTCGACGATCCGGGGCTTTCCTTCGAGACCTGGCCCGATGAGGAAGGTGGCGATGTCTCCTGGCCGGCTGCTCGCTCGAGGGGAGCCGCCGAAGCGATGAGCAGGACAAGGAGCGCCGTCGAGACAAGCCTCATCTCTCGGCCGCGGCGCGTCCGATCGAGCATCCGTCACTCTCCTTGGCGATCAAGAGTCGAACCTTGCCGGCGCTGGCGAGCGCGCGCCAGTCTACACGCCCCTCCCGGCAAGAACAATTGGAGCAGCGTGTGACCCTGGTTCAAAAGGAATCTCAGGGCGTGAGACGAAGGATCGTCCTCGGGAAAGGAATCGCCTCACGGATGTGATGGATGCCGGCGATCCAGGCGACCGTACGCTCGATCCCCAGACCGAAACCGGCATGCGGCACGCTCCCGTAACGGCGGAGGTCGAGATACCACTCGAAGGCTTCACGGGGAAGATGGTGCTCGACAAGCCGTTGCTCGAGGAGGGCGAGATCGTCGATCCGCTGCCCGCCGCCGATGATCTCGCCGTAGCCCTCGGGAGCGAGGAGATCGGCGGAAAGCGAGAGCCGAGGATCCTCGGGATCGGGCTGCATGTAGAACGCCTTGCACGCCGCGGGGAAATGGTGGACGAAGAAGGGACGGTCATGCTCGACGCCGAGTGAATCCTCATCCGGGGCGCCGAAATCGCTTCCCCAGGTGAAGGGAAGCCCCTTCTCCACGAGTTTCGCCGCCGCCTCGTTGTAATGGAGGCGAGGGAAGGGCGAGCGAACTCGCTCGAGGGGAGCGACATCACGCTCGAGGACTTTGAGCTCCTCCCGCCGCCGGTCGAGGACCCGCTCGACGACTCCGATCACCAGCGCTTCGGCGAGCTGCATGACGTCCTCGAGGCCGGCGAAGGCCATCTCCGGCTCGAGCATCCAGAATTCGGTGAGATGGCGGCGGGTCTTCGATTTTTCCGCCCGGAATACGGGGCCGTAGCAATACACCCGCCCGAAGGCCATGGCGGTCGCCTCGTTGTAGAGCTGACCGGATTGAGTGAGATAGGCCTTCATGTCGAAATAGGGCACTTCGAAAAGGGTGGTCGTACCTTCGCAGGCCGCAGGTGTGAACATCGGGGTATCGATGAGGACGAATCCGCGCTCGTCGAGAATGTCGCGACAGGCGCGGATGACCTCGCTCCGAACGAGCAAGAGCGCGTGCTGGCGCGCCGAGCGGATCCACAGGTGTCGATTGTCCATGAGGAACTCGACGCCGTGATCCTTCTTGGCGATCGGAAACTCCCCGGCAAGACTCAGGATCTCGACGTCGGTGGCGGTGAGCTCGTGGCCGCCGGGAGCGCGCGGGTCCGCCCGCACCGTGCCGGTCACCCGAATGGCCGACTCCTGGGTCATCTCGCCGGCGGCGACGAAGGCGCGCTCCGGCACCTGGTCTTTGGCGACCACGCATTGAATGGTGCCGGACCCGTCGCGGAGGAGCAGAAAGTAGAGCTTGCCTGAATGCCGGCGATTGTAGAGCCACCCATTCAGCTCGACCGGACCGCCGACATGATGCGACACGTCGGCAACCCGCACCCGCGGAGGGGACGGTGAGGAAGCTCCGCTTTCCACGGTGATCTCCATTGAGGAATCGGAGTCGGTCATTGAGGGGCGGCTCGACAAGGCGACGGAACGTAGCAAGTCGCTGTTGGATCGTCAACTTGCGCTCTCGATGTCTCAATCCGATCCGCCCCCCCCGGTCTCGCGTCGGCGACCCCCTTCGCCGAGAGCAAGCGATTGCGATTTGCGAATCCGTGAAGGGGGCGATCCCCCACGATTCCCGAACAGATGCATCGCCGCCGAGTCGATAACCCCACTCAGGATGAAGACAACCGCGTGCCCGGGTGCCCGGCTCCTGGCACTTCTCGTCCTTTTTGCCGTCGCCTTCGGCGCCGGCGCCACGGCTGCCTTCGCCGCGCCGCTCTCCGCTGCGGCGGCGCCAGCCCCATCCCCCGCCGACATCGAGCCGGCGTTCGCCTTGGATACCGCCCCCTATGTCCACCTCGTCGCTGCGCATGAGCTCCGCAGATCGGGCGATCGCGACGGAGCTCGGGCTGAATTGGCCAAGGCGCTGGCTCTCGATCCCGGATTGATCGAGCCGCTTCTTGCCCGAGCGTGGCTCGATCTCCCCAGCTCTCCGACCACCGCCATAGGCGAGCTCGCCGATGCATTGGGATTGGCGGCCCAGCGTTTCACCTGGCAGGCGACAACCGCGATCGGCGCCGCCTGGGGATTGATCGCAATCCTGCTCGTCGCCTTCACACTCCTTGCCGCCGCGCATGCGGCGCAAGCGGTGGGAGCGCTCCATCATCTGGTGACCGAGCACTTGCGTTCGTCGAGCGATCTCAAGCTGGCCACCTTTTCGGCCGCGCTGCTCCTCATCTTGCCGCTCTTCTGGGGCGCTGGACCGCTGGTCGCCGCCCTCGCCATTCTCATCCTCGCCGGCCCGAGTCGCCCGACTCCGGAGCGCATCCTCACCGCCGCGGGGACCGCCCTCATCGTGTTCCTGGGCCTGGCGCCCCATGTCGGGCCGGGGCTCTTGCGTGCCACAGATTTTCGCGACAAGGCGCAAGTTCTTGATCTGGCCCAGGACGCCCCGCTCACCCCCGCCCTCGCCGGCAGTCTCGAAGCGATGGCCAAAGATGGCACTCATATCGCCATTCTGGTTCACGGGAACGCCCTTTACCGAACCGGCCGAATCGATGCCGCCGAGCGGCTCTTCGGCCGCTACGCCGCGCTGCGGCCGCAAGACGCGCGTGCGGAGGTGGCCCTCGGCAACTGCCGTCTGATGAGCGGCGACGCGAACGCCGCGGTCGCCCATTATCGCCGGGCAGCGACGCTCGACCCCGCTTCGCCGCAGCCGCTCGTCAACCTCGCCCTCGCCTACTCGACCCTCATGCGGTTCGAGATGGCCAACTCCGCTCTCGCCGATGCCGCACGCTTGGATCGGTCGGCGGTCGCCGCTCTCGGCGCCAACGCCATTCGCCCCGGCGCCTCGGAGGCCCGGCCCCTCGAGCCTCGGCTCCGCTCGTCGGAGCTTTGGAACCTGCTTCGCTCCGAGCGCCGCCACGGCGGAGTTCACCCTCCCTCCTACATCAGCACCTGGTTGCCGTGGCAAGGCGGAAGCCTGTGGCCGCTCTCGATCGCGTTGCTCATGGCCGCACGGTTCGCCCGAGGTCCGCTCACCCGGGTGCTGCGCGCCTTCTGGTGCTCGGGGTGCGGGAGTCCCATCTGCCGCCGCTGTGTCACTCGCCGCCGCGGGCTCGCGCTCTGCCCCCGCTGCGAGCGACGGGTGCGTGATTTGCCGGCGGAGACCGCGATCGGGCTCCTTCTTTCTCCCAGCGCCTTCAAGAAGGGCCGAAGGATGGAGACCTGGCTCGGGCGTCTGGGATGGAACCTCTTTCTGCCCGGATATGGCCTCGTCCAATCGGGGCGTCTCACCATCGCCACCGTCATGATCGTCGCCCTCGCCGGCGCCTGGGTGGGTTTCCAGACCGGAGGACATCCGATCGCTCCCCTCGCCCCGGCGCCCGCGGGTGGCGGCGGAGAATGGGCGGCGCGAATGTTCGGGGTGGCGGTCATCGGCATTCTCGCGCTTACCGCCGTTCTCGGCATGGCGGCGCGCCCGGCGCTGGGTGCCAAGCGTCGCGGGCACATCAGCCCGGTCACCTCCCGGCCGCAGAATCTGGGCGTGCGGGACCTTCGCACCGGAACGGGAGGCTAGATGGCCCTCAGCGGCAAGATCGCGGACTGGAGCCTCGCCGACATCTTGCAAATGGTGGCGGCGGAGCGCAAAACCGGCGTCCTCACCCTGCATCGCGAAGGAGAGGAGGCTCGTTTCGAGTTCCGCGAAGGCGGGGTCGTCAACGCGCATGACCGCAAGCTGAGTCACAAAGGGAGCGAAGGCCGCGGGGAAGCCGGCCGAGGCGGACGCGGACCCGAGCCCGCGCCCGAGCCGGAAGGGCTCATCGCTTATCTCAAGGTCACCGGTCGAATCCAATCCGAAGATGTGTCGCTCGTCTCACGGCTCATCGGGGAGGCCGGCGGCGATCCATCGGAAGCGCTGCGACGGGCGCAGATCCTGAGTCCGGAGGCCCTCGGTGAGGCGTTCAGCGAATACGCTCAGGAGCTCCTCCACCGCGTCCTGACCTGGCAAGCCGGGGATTATCACTTCGTCGCCCGGCCGGTGTTCGGCCCGGCTCCGAGCGTCGTCCTGAGCACCGAGGGGCTCCTACTCGAGGGCATGCGCCGGATCGACGAGACCCCGCGCATCCTCGAAGTCGTGCACCCCGAGACCGTCTTCCGCCGCCGCCCGACGATCGCTCAGCCGGAGGAAATGCCGGCGCGGGAAGTGAGCATGCTCGCCCTCGTCGACGGCGTATGCCCCGCCGGCAAGCTCGCGCGCGTCGCCCAGCTCAGCGACTACGACGCCGCCAAGAACCTCTACCGGCTGGTCGAGCTCGGGCTGATCGAGCCGATTCCCGTCGAGATCGAAGAGCCGGTCGTCGTCGATCTCTCGCTCGAGGATCTCGAGCCGGCCCCGCGCCGGAGTCGGATCCTGCGCATGCTGAGCTTGCTCCTCCTCTGCGCGGTCTCTCTCGCCTTCCGCGAGCTGAGCCACCGCCCGGGGGCGGTCCCTACCACCGCCGCGAGTCAGGATCAGCGCCTAGTCGAGGGAGTGCATCTGGCGCGGGCGGTCTACCGCGACACGTATGGGCGTGAAGCGCAGAGCGCCGACGACTTGCGGCGCGCCGGGCTCTTGCCGAGCGCGTACTGGGGCCGAGCGGCCCAAGCGATCTTCACCCGAGAGCTCGAGGAGCAAAAAGCGGCGGCGCCTCCCGCCACGCCTTAATCCACCTTCGATCGAGCCGGCGCGAGCCTCCAGACATTCCGCACGAGATGGCCGACCGCCGCTTCGACATCGGCGAAAATGCGGTCCGGGGCGATCGCTCGGCGCGAGGCGCGATGAAGCGTCGCCTCTCCATAACCGGTGCGCACGAGGAGCCCCCCGGCCGCCCCCCGCTCCCCGGCCTCGAGGTCTTCTTCGCGGTCCCCTACGAGCCACGAGCGAGCGAGATCGAGGTCGAGCTCCCGGGCGGCGAGAGAAAGGAGCGCGGTCTCGGGCTTCCGGCAATCGCAGCCCGCCTGAGGATGATGAGGGCAGGCATAGATGGCATCGAGCCCCGCCCCTTCGGCGGCGAGGAGCTCGCGCAGTTTTTTGTGCTGAGCCGCAAGATCTTCCATGGAGAAGTAGCCGCGGCCCACCCCGGATTGATTACTGATGACGACCGCCGCCGCTCCCGCCTGATTGAGCAATCGCACCGCCGCCCCGGCCCCCGGAAGGAGCACCACCTCCTCCGGCGTGCGGGCATATCCGCGCTCTTCGGTGAGGGTGCCGTCGCGGTCGAGGAAACAGGCCGGCCGGCTCATGCGGTCAGCGACGCCCGCGCTGGCGGCGAAGCGAGCGACGGTGGAGATGCGAGCGCTGCTTCGGCCGCTCTAATGACCTCATCGGTGGAGATCCGGGTCAGACAGACGACCCCGATCCCGCAGCTCCGGCGAAAACACGGGGCGCACGGCGGGCGCTCGACCGCCGTCACCGCGCGACCACCTCGCGGCCCGGTCCAGCCCGGGTCCGTCGATCCAAAGATGCCGACCGCGGGCGCCCCCACCGCCCGCGCCAGATGGAGCGGACCGGAATCGTTGGCGACGACCAGATTCGACTGGGCGAGGACCGCGGCAAGGGTGGGGAGATCGGTTTCTCCGGTGAGATCGGCGATGGCGAGGTTCCGTTCCGGGCGCGCGGCGCTCGCCGCCATCTGCGCCCGCACCGCCGCCGGTGCGGCGGACCCACTCGCACCGACGAGAACGATCGCCAACCCATGCCCTTCGGCGAGGGCCATCCCGAGCTGGGCAAAGCGCTCGGCGGGCCAGCGTTTGGTCAGGCCGTAGGCGGCGTCCGGGGCGAGCACCGCATAACCGCGCCTGCCGAGTCCATGGGCGGTCAGAAGCGCCGCCGCCCGCCGCGCCGCCTCACTCGCCACCATGACTTCGGGCTCGATCGGCGGGGCGGCGAGACCGAGGAGATCGAGGACCTTCCGGTATTCCTCGAGCAGATGCTCGCTCCCCCGCCGCCGCCGCACCAGGCGATGGGTGAGGAAGAAACGGCGAGCGGGACCGGCGAAGCCGGCGCGCAACGGAGATCCGATGGCGCGGGCGAAGAGAGCCGACGAGAGCCCGGGCGCGAGCACAAGATGCGCGTCATAACGTTGATCGCGGAGCGATCGGGCGAGGGCGAGGAAGCGCCCCGGCCGGCGGTGCTCACCCCGGCGCTCGAAATGGATGCTCCTCGCGACCACCGGATGGTTCCCCGCCACCGCGAGCGCCGTCGAGTTGCCGCAGACGTCGACGATCGGCGGATGCTCGAGCCGATGAAGACTGCCGAGAATCCCGGTGGCGAGGACGGCATCCCCGAGCCAATTGGGAAGCGAGACCAAGAGGCGCGGGTTCATGCGGGACTCTCCTAAGGGACTCTCCACCCTTAGCGGGGCAGGCTCACGTCCTGACCGCGCGAAAGGTCTTCCAGAATATGCGACGCTCGCGGGTCTCCGGGATGAGCCTCGAGCCAATCCGCGAGCAGCCGCCGCGCCGCGGGCGGCGACCCCGAATCCCACTCGAGCCGCGCGAGCCACAAGGTAGGCTCGAGGTACTGCCCCTGCGCCAGCCGGATCGCTTCTTCGAGCGGCGATCTCGCCTCACCGAGCCGTCCCTGGCGCATCAACGACACCCCCAACCGATACTTCGCGTCCAGGTTGTTCGGATCAGCTGCGAGGACTTGCCGGAACACCGATTCGGCCGCCGCCGGCCGCCCGATGTCGTCGAGCAACACGCCGCGCAGGAGGGTGATGTCCTCGCGAT
>JBIOUT010000351.1:0-2329 GCA_044867365.1 Candidatus Eiseniibacteriota bacterium
TCGCCGCCCCGAGCGCGGTCCCGGGATCGGGGACGATCTCGGGACCCACCGCATCGAGCAAGAGTCGCGCCGCCTTGGTGTCGAGGGTGAGCGGACACTGAATGAAAGCGGAGCCGGCGAAGACGACGATGCCGATGCGGTCGCCGCGCAGTCGGTCGATGAGACCGGCGGCGGCGCGCTTGGCCACCTCCAGTCGATTGGGGCGCATGTCCTCGGCCAGCATCGAGGCCGAGGTGTCGAGGGCGATTACGACATCGATCCCCTCACGACGAAGAACGGTGAGGCGCTGCCCGAACTGCGGCCGAGCGAGGGCGAGGATGAGAGATGCCGCGGCGGCAAAACGCAGGGCGTCGCGGAGCCCTCTCCGTGCGGGTGAGAGCTCGGCGGTGAGCCGCCCGTAAGCCGCGGGGGTGGCGAAGGCGCGCGCCCGCCGGCGGCGTCTCCAGCGCGCCACCAGGCGGAGGCCGGCGAGAGCGAGGAGCAGCCAGAGGAGACCGAGAACCTGGGGAGCGGCGAAACGCATCACGGCACCTTGAGCAAGAGCGTCGACTCGAAGATCAAGATGGTGAGAAGCAACACCAGGGCGGGAAGCAGCATCACCGGTCCGAGCTCGTCATAGCGGACGTATTCCCGGCTCTCGATCCGGGTCGTCTCCATCTGGCTGATTCGATCGTAGACCGCTTCCAATGTTCCCGAGTCCTGAGCGCGGAAGAACTCTCCCCCGGTTTGCTTGGCGATCGCCTTGAGCGTCTCCTCGTCGATGGTCGAGCGCACCATCATGATCCGCCGCCCGAACATCGGATCATCGACCGGATAGGGAGCTTCGCCTTCCACTCCCACCCCCACCGTGTACACGCGAATGCCGAGCGCACCCGCCAGACGAGCGGCGGTGAGTGGATCGATCCGTCCGGCATTGTTGACCCCGTCGGTCAAGAGGATGATCACCTTCGATTTGGCCTCCGAGCCGCGCAGCCGATTGGCGGCGCTGGCGATGCCGCTGCCAATGGCGGTGCCGTCGGCGACCATGCCGAAATCGAGCTGTTCGATGAGGTCGGTGAGCACGCCGTAATCGAGGGTGAGGGGGCATTGGGTGAAGGCATCGGCGGAGAAGACGACGAGCCCGATGCGGTCGCCCTTTCGGCCGCTGACGAATTTTTTCGCCACTTCCTTGGCGGCGCCCAGGCGATTGGGTTTCAAGTCCTCGGCCTTCATGCTCCCCGAGACATCCATGGCGAGGACGATATCGATGCCTTGGCTCGTCACCTCGCGCTCGCGTACTCCGGACTGCGGCCGCGAGAGGATGATGATGGTGAGCGCGAGGGCGGCGAGCTCGAGCGCGGGCATGCTTCGCGCAAGGACGACTCGCCACCGTCCGCGGGCGGAGGCGAGCGCGGCGATCCCCGGAACCGCGAGCGCCGCCTCCACCTCGAATCTCCGCCGCCGCTCCCGCCGGAGAATGAGCGGCAGAACCAGGAGCAGGAGGAGGAGCCAGGGATAGGCGAGCCTCATCCCGCGGCTCCGAAGAGGGGCGATGGCGAAGATGGAGTCGGCGGAGTCGAGCCCGGCGGCGGAGTTGCCGAGTCGGGCGGTGACGCCGAGTCGGGCGGCGTCGGCGAGTCGGGCGGCGTCGGCGAGTCGGGCGGAGTCACCGGCGCGGGCAAGCGAACGGCGGTTGAACGAACGAAATCGGCGGCGCGATCGATCGCTCCTTCGGCGAGCGCCGGAGCCGGAACGAAGCGTGCGAACTTGACCAGGTCCGCCTCCTCGAGCAGCCGCGCCAGCTCGGCGAACGTCTCCACCCGCTCGCCCTTCATCCTCATCTCGGCAAGCGCCGCCATGATCTCCCCTGTCGTCTGATCGAGCGCCGGCATGCCGAACCGCCGCTCTAGATAGGAGCGCACGATGTCGGTGAGCCGGATGTAATGCTCTTTGATTTTTCCCTTGGCGGCGAGTCGATCCGCCCGCAAGGCCGCGAGCGCCGCGAGAGCCACGACATCGGGCGGACGCGGGTCGCGAGCCAGGGCGGCGATCTCCGGCATCCGCCGGCGCCGCCGGCGGACGAGAAGCAAGGCGACGGCGGCGGCAAGGAGTGCGAGCGCCGCGGCGAGCCACCAGCCTCGGCGATCACCGGGAAGCTCGACTGGGTGCTTGAGCGGGCGGATGTCGGCGGTATCGGCGCCGGCGGCGGGAAGCACACTCTCGATCCCCAGGGTCAAGCTGTCCGATTGAACGACCCGCACCTCTCCATCCGGACCGCGCACCATGGCCTCGAGCGGCGGCAGGGTGACCGAGCCCACTGCATAGGCGGTCACCGCGAGTCGGACGGCAT
>JBIOUT010000352.1:0-8387 GCA_044867365.1 Candidatus Eiseniibacteriota bacterium
GCCTGGTACAACGAAGATGTGCTCGCCCGCGCCAGCAAGGCCGATCGGGAATCACTGCGGCGGTTCGCCCGCCGCAATCGCGCCGGCGGGATTCCCAGCGTCATCCGCCATTACTTCTTCGAGATGGTGCCGCCGTCGAAGTATTTCGCCGAGCACCCCGAGTACTTCGCCGAGGTGAACGGGAAGCGAGTGCCCGATGGACAGATTTGCACCTCGAATACCCAGGTGAGAAGGCTCGTTGTCCAGCACTGGATCGATCGCTTCACCCGCGAGCCCGATCTCCAAGTGGGCAGCTTGAGCCCGAACGACGGCGGCGGCTTCTGCTCCTGCAGCCTCTGCAAGAGCTTCGGACCCGATCTGACCGCTCGCCTCATGGATTTCATGAACGATGTCACCCGCCGAGTGAACGCGGTTTTCCCCGACCGCTACCTGTCCTTCTATGCCTACCGAGACATCGCCGAGCCGCCTTACGCGCGCGGACTCCGCTTGCAGACCAACGTCATCCCGATGGTGACGCGGTACGGCGTCTGCCAGGTTCACCCCATCGTCGAGGCGGGTTGCGCTTCGAACGCTCGCTTCCGCCGCCGACTCGAAGGTTGGGTGGAGATCGCCACTCAGATCATGGCGCGCGAGTACGCCTGCTTGTGGCCGGTTCCGGACTTCACAGCGCCGGTCATCGCCGCCAACCTGAGGACTTACCGCAGCCTGGGCGCGATCGGAATATCACGCGAGTACATGCACCGCGGATTCCTGAGCGACATCTTGATGCGCGTCGATCTGCAATTGCAGTGGAACCCCTGGGCAAATGCGGACAGCCTGTTCGACGCCGCCCTCGATGCTCGCTTCGGCCCGGCGGCCCCGGGACTCAGGGCGGCCATCGCGGATTTGCGCGCCATCTCCGCCGCCGTGCCTCCGTCGGCGGTGATCGTGAGCGACACCCAGAGCGTGATCAATCTCTACAAAGTGCCGGCACTGCGCTCGGCGGTCGAAAAGCTCGACCAGTTGGCCTCGGATTCCGGATTCGGGCCGACCATAGAGGCGCATTTGGCCACCGAGGCCAAGTCCTTGCACATCGCCCTCGGCCATCTCGAGGCGCTCGTCGCCACCGATCGTTACAAGTTGACCGGCCGGACCGAGGATCTCGATTCAGCGGTCAGGGTCACTAACGAGTCGCTCGATGTGGCTCGTCCTCTCGACGGCCGCATCGGAGCCAACTCGATCGATGAGCTGGCCGACCTCAAGAAGCGGCTCGTGTCGCCCGGCCTTCGGGCTCCGTTCTCCGGCACTTTCGACTATGTGGATGACATGGCCCGCGGCGGCTACTCACGCCGCGACGCGAGCCGCATCGACGGCTTCTATCCCAGCCCGTACGGCCTCTCTCTCCTTCCAGGAAAAATCGGCAGAATCGCCTATTCTTTCTCTGCGGCTCCGGGAGGTAAATTCCAGCGCGCCGAGATCCACGACCTGGTGATGCACGGCGACGCGCGAATCGAGGTCCTAGCCAACGGCAAGGTTCATCCGGTCTCGGAGGGGCGGGCGCTCGATGACCGCGAGCTGATCCATGACCTCACCCCCTTCGTGCGCGGCGCCTCCGAGTTCACGCTCGTCTTCTGGGTCCAGAATTCGAGCCAGAACGCGATCCTCGCCCTCGACAATTGGGGGGTGAGGGGCGAGGTGCGATAGCGCGGCCGCGCTCAGGAACCGTTAATGAATCGCCTCATGCGACCCGCGATGGCCGGGATCGCACTCCTGCTTGGCGTCGGTCTCGCCCGATCAGGGTCGGCACAGTTGCCCGTCGACTCCTTGCGCCTTGCGGTCGGCTTCGGCGTGGATACGACCTCATCCCCGCAGCGCGAGATCTTGGCCCTCTGGAAACGCTACCTCACCGAGCCCTCCGACTCGCTTCGTGCGGCGCTGTGGTCGGCCCCGGAGCGCGCGGCCGGCCCGCACTTTGACCTCGTCCGCCCGTATGTGTATCAGGGATTCGGGCACTTCACGGTCGTCGACCTGGGTCCTGCGGTCGGCTTGCCGAATACCTTCGTCATCCGCACTCTGGTTTCCGCCGTTGAAGACTCGACCCAAGACGTTCGGCCGCTCGCTCTCTACCGGGTCTATGCGACGATGGAGGACGGCCGATGGGTGCTGGCCAACGCGCTCCCGCGCAACACACGCGACTGGCGGCGAAACACCCTCGGCAAAGTTACGTTCGTCTACCCGCCGGCGCATTCATTCGATCGCTCGCATGCCCTTGCAACCGCCGCCTTTGTCGACTCTCTGGCTCGTGCCTTTGAGCTCCCCCAGCCTGAGCCGATCACCTACTACTTCACCGACGACATCGGGGAGACCTTGCGAGCGCTTGGGCTCGAGTTCTTTCCGTATGGGGGCGACCCGGTCGGCGGTCGGTCGAATGTTGCCCAGCGGCACGCCTATGTCGGATCGTCTCGCAATGGGGAGGGCTACCGGCACGAGCTCGCCCACATCGTCCTCGCTCCCGAGGTTTCCCGCGGTACATCCCGCTTGGTCGCCGAAGGCCTCATGACCTGGACCGGAGGATCCGCCGGCCTCGATTACGCCGATCTGCTGCCGGGGTTGGCCCAGTACCTGTCCGCTCATCCGCAGCTAACCCTGGAAGGCCTGCTCGAGGATCCCCCTGCCCGAGCGGGGACCCTGGATGTGGGCTATGGCGGCCTCGCAGTATTGTGTAAGTTGGTTTTCAGCCGCAGCGGTCTGCACGGCTTGCGCGCACTGCTTTCGGCGGGCAACGATCCCAGTACAATCGTAAGCACAGCCGCGCAGGCGGTTCGCGTTTCTCCGGCTGAATTGGACTCCCTGTGGCGCAAGGAGTGCGGCGTTCCTGAAACGGCTGCGACGAGGTCCAAAAGGCCATCGCGGTGAGGAGGGCCAGGATGCACGACGAGGCCACGGGCGGCCCTGACCGGAACTTCGTCTTACAGCAAGGGCTGCCACTGCCCAATCCGGCCGCGTGTCCGGCGCTGACATCGGCGCTCCTCTTTCAACCCCGGGTCGTCGGCCTTTGGGTCGTGGTGGGCGCCGTGCTGCAGTCGGGGACCATCTTCCTGGCTCTGGCCGCCGTCCTTGGGTGGAGCGCGCTCGCGCCGGCGTGGAATCCCTTCGAGCTTGTTTACAACCACCTTCTCGCCGATCGATCGAACCGCCCCCGCCTTGCTCCTGCACCCGGACCGCGTCGCTTCTCGCAAGGTATGGCCGGCGTGTTTGCGGCGAGCATCGGCGCCTGTCTCCTCGGCGGCGCACGTGGAGCCGCCCTCATCATCGAGATCGTGTTCATTCTCGCGGTTGGCGCGCTCGCGTTCGGTCGTCTATGCGTCGGCTCCTTTGTCTATCACCTGGTGCACGGCCGTGCCGCGTTTGCCGTCCGCACTCTGCCTTGGGGGCGCGGGGTCTAGCCGGCAGATCAGTCGGGCTCTGCGCTCGCCGGCTGGCGGACGGTAGCGATGGCGTGGGCGGCGATGGCTTCGCCGGCCCCGAGCTCACCGAGGCCCTCGTGGGTCGTCGCCTTCACCGATACCTGGCCGACGGCGACACCCAGAGCGCGGGCGATGCGGCCTCGCATTTCACCCAGATGGGGAGCGAGCGGCGGCGCTTCGGCGACCACCGTGGCATCGACTCCGGTGATGTGGGCGCCGCGGCCCCGAACCAAGCCGGCAATGTGCTCGAGGATCTCGAGGCTCGAGATGTCCTTGGTGCGGGGGTCGCCGGGAGGAAAGTGCTGGCCGAGATCGCCGAGGGCGAGGGCGCCGAGGAGCGCATCGCCGATCGCGTGGGCCAGGACATCGGCGTCCGAATGCCCCTCGAGCCCCCGGGGATGTGGGATCTCGACGCCACCGAGCACGAGTCGTCGTCCCGCCCGTAGGCGGTGGATGTCGTAGCCGACTCCGGATCGGGTGATCCAATCCATCGCCGAATCAGAAGCCGGGAGCGGGTGCCCGCAAACCCGGCCATCCGTCGCTCAAGACAAGATCAGAGATCGTGGTGAGAGACCTGCCTCTCGCGCAGCAGCATCCCGGCGATCTTGAGATCCTCCGGCACGGTGATTTTCAGATTGACCTTGGTGCCCTGAATCACTCGCACCCTCCCTCCGCGACGGGTGACAAGGGCGGCGTCGTCGGACGCGTCCTCGAGCCCCTCGCTGCGCGCCGCCTCGTGTGCGGCGCGAATCACCGGCAGCCAGAAGGTCTGCGGCGTCTGGGCGCGCCACACCAGGTTGCGCAGGACATCGCCGATGATGAGATCGCCTTCGACCCGCTTGAGCGCTTCCTGGACCTGTAACGCCACCAGCGCCCCATCGACCCCCTGGCAGGCGTTGAAGGTGGCGCGAACCGTGTCTTCGTCGATGAGCGCTCGCGCCCCGTCATGGATCGCCACCAGATCGATGTCGCTCCCCACTGCTTCGAGCCCGCGATAGGCGGAGGCCTGGCGGGTTTCGCCGCCGGGGATGAGGCGCACCGGATTGTCGAGCGGAAACCGTTTCAGGATCTCGTCGCGGAACCGATTCTCGGTGTTGGGCGCGACGACGACGATGCGCTGATGGAAGAGTCCGGGAGAATCGAGGCTCTTGAGGCAGTGCCATACGAGGGGCCGGCCTTCGAGCTCGACATAGGGTTTGTCGATCCCCTGACCGAGGCGCTGTCCGCCGCCGGCCGCCACCACGATCAGTGCCTGACGCATGGTGCTCCTTCGCGTTTACCGTTGCCGCCCTGGAAGCGAGGCGCCATTATCGGGCGGCGGCGCACCATCTCGCAAGGGGCGTTCCCCGGAGGGTCTCGCAGCCCGACCGCGAACCGGTGCGAGCCTGCGGGAGAGCGTCGAAGCTTGGAGACCATGCGACCTTGACTCCACCGATCTGGAAGGCGGACTGTCGCCACTTCCGCGGCGACGTGCCCTGCGAGCCTCACAAGCTCGAGGGCGTGCACTGCGCCGACTGCCCGCATTACGATCCGACCGACACTCGCATCCTCATCATCAAGCTCGGCGCCATCGGCGACGTCATCCGTACGACCCCCATCCTGCATCGTCTCCGCCGCGAGTATCCCCACGGCCACCTGACCTGGGTCACCGACTTCCCGGACGTGGTGCCGCGGAGCGCCGTCGATCAAGTGATGACCCCGGCGCTCCCCGACCTCCTCAGGCTCGGGATCACCGAGCATGATCTTCTCATCAACTTCGACAAGGATCCGGTGGCCTGCGCGCTGGCGGTCCGCATCCCTTCCAGGGTCAAGAAGGGCTTCACCCTCAAGGATGGCCTTCCGGCTCCCGCCGATGCCGAGGCCGAGGCCAAGTTCGTCACCGGAATATTCGATGACGTGAGCAAGAGCAATCGCAAGAGCTATGTCGAAGAGATCTTCGAGATCGCCGGCTACCGCTGGCAAGGAGAGGAATACATCCTCGATCGGCCGCCGGCCCGGGAGTGGAAGCTCGCTTCACCCCGACCGCGGGTCGGGCTCAATACCGGCTGCGGCGGCCGCTGGGTGTCGCGGCTCTGGCCGGAAGATTGCTGGATCGCGCTGGCTCGCGAGCTGGGGGGGCGCGGGCTCGGCGTCGTCCTCCTCGGCGGCGAGGCAGAGGATGAGAAGAACCGCCGGATCGCCGCCGCGGCGAAGGGGGCCGAGTATCCCGGCCACCTCCCGCTCGCCGATTTCATCGACCTCGTCGACCAGACCGATCTCGTAGTCAGCGCCGTGACCATGGCGATGCATATCGCCATCGGGCTCAAGAAGCCTCTGGTCCTCTTCAACAACATCTTCAACCGGCACGAGTTCGAGCTTTACGGCCGAGGCCAGATCCTCGAGCCGTCGATCCCCTGCGACTGCTATTACAAGCCCATCTGCTTGAAGCAATGCATGCGGCACATCGAGGTGCCGCGAGTGCTCGAAGCCTGCCTGAGCCTGCTCGGGGTTCCGGCTCGCCAGTGAACCTTGCACCGTGAGGCTAGTTCCGTGAGGCCTGCTCGATGAAGCCCGCGCTGTGAGGCTGGCCATTCTCGGCCCGGCCCCGCCGCTCCGCGGGGGCATCGCCTACTACCTCGCCCTTCTCCACCGGGAGCTCGAGCGCGCCGGACATCGGGTGGCCTTCATTGGTTTCCGCAAGCAGTACCCCGAACGCGTGCCGAACCTGCCGCTTCTGCGCAAGCTTCGCTTTCCGGGAAGCGACCAGCTCCTCTCTGGTGCACCCGCGATCCCCGTGCCGAGTCGGGCGATCTTCGTTCCCTGGAATCCGTGGTCATGGTGGCGGACGGCGCAGGCGGTGCGGCGAAGCGGCGCGCGAGCGCTCGTTCTCAAATGGTGGGTGCCGTTCTTCGGGCCGGGCTACATCGCGGTGACCTGGTTCCTCCATCATCTGGGAGGCCGGCTCCGTGTAATCGCCATTCTCGACAATGTGGTGCCGCACGAGCGCTGGCCGTTCGGACGCGCGATCACCCGGATCGGCCTGGGGAAGATGGATGGCTTCATCGCCCAATCCAATGTGGTGAGAGACGATCTTCTGGGGCTCCTGCCGGCGCTCGACCCCCGCCGCATTCGGCTCGTCCCGCACCCCACTTACGACTTCACGACCGTCCCGCCGAATCGTGAGGAGTCGCGGCGCCAGCTCGGCATCCGTGAGAATCGGGTGGCGCTCTTCTTCGGTTTCATCAAGCCTTACAAGGGGCTCATGGTGCTCATCGACGCGCTGCCCATGATTCGAAAGCAACTCGGCGGAGACTTCCGCCTTCTCGTGGTGGGAGATTTCTACGAGGATCCCGAGCCCTACCGGCGGCGCATTACCGAGCTCGGGGTGGGCGATCTCCTCACTTTGATCGCGGGCTACATCCCCGACGAGGAGGTGCCGCGGTACTTCGCGGCCGCCGATGTCGTCGTTCTTCCTTATACATCGGCCACCCAGAGCGGGATCGTCCAGATCGCCTTTCGCTACGATCGTCCGGTGGTGACGAGCCGAGTCGGAGGTCTGCCCGAATTCGTCGAGGAGGGGAAGACGGGGTTCCTGGTGCCGGCGGGCGATCCCGAGGCGCTGGCCGGGGCGGTGGTGCGCTTCTTCCGCGAAGCGGATCCGGCGGCGATGGCTAATGCCATCGCCGAACGCCGCCAGCTCACCTCATGGGATCGACTGGTCTCGGCGATCGTCGAGCTCGCGGGGGGAGAGAATGCGGAGCCTTCTCCGGGTGAGCTCACGACGCCCGCAGCCTCCACCCATGACGTCACTGATTGAGCGCCTGGAGTATGTTCTCGGAGAGGAGACGGTCGGTCTGCCGGTGGGCGTCGGCAGCGCCGTAGGCCGTGCTCGTGAGCACCACCACGGTGTCGAGCTGAGGGAAGACGACGACCTTGTTGCCGCCGTTGCCTGCCATATAAAACGCGGGTTGCTTGCCGGCGCCGCCGGCATCGAATGCCCGCAGCCACCAGAGATAGCCATAATGGGTTTGGTCGTCGATCTGCACATGAGGAACGGTAGACTCCTTGACCCATTTCTCCGAGATGACGCGCTTATCGTTCCACATCCCCACGTTCAAGTAGAGCTGGCCGAGCTTCAATAGATCCCGACTCGCAAGACCGAGGCCGCCGCCCGTCATCGCCACTCCGGTGGGGGTGAATTGCCACTCGGCCCTGCCGATCCCCAAGGGATCGAAGAGATACTGCTTGGCGAAGTCCTCGACCGGCATCGCCGTGGCTCGCTGGAGCACGGCTCCCAGGGTGACGACGCCCGCAGTGCAGTAGCTGAAGCTCCGACCATAGGGAGAGTCTTTCGGCGGAGTCGACCAGCTCGGGAACCCTTTGATGGGGAGGTCGAGGGTGAACCGGGCCCAGTCCTCGACCAGATACATCCTCTCTTCGTTGCCGCGCGAGAACTGATTGCTGTCGTCACATTCCAAGAGCGAGCTCATGGTGAGGAAATCTTCGACGGTGATCTTGTCCTTGCGCGGGTCGGGATTCTCGAAGGATCGCTTGCTCTTGAGGAGGGAGACGACCGGAGCATTGACCCCCGAGAGAGCACCTCGATCGATGGCGATGCCGATCAGCATGCCGGTGATCGTCTTGGTGGTGGATCGCGTGTTACGCAGCGTTTCCGCATTCGAGCCGTCGAAGTATTGCTCGTAAGCGAGCTTGCCGTGCCGGGCGATGAGGATGCTGGTGATCTTCTTGAAGTCTCCGTGAGCGATGGCTTCGGCCATGGCCTCGAGGCGCGCGGGTGAGATCCCCACCTCCTCGAGGCTCGCGGTGGACCATCCATCCCCTCGGTCGGGAGGGGCGGTCAGCGGTCCCGGCGAGGGCGCCGGTTGCGGAGGTGTGGCTTGCGCGGGGGGTGGCGATGCTTGCCCCCGAGGGGGCGTCTCCTGCGCCGCCGGTGGAGAGGCC